>JAFXWR010000191.1 GCA_017542725.1 Lachnospiraceae bacterium
GATACTACTGTTCCAACCTTTAATAAAAATTGGATTATATGCTGTATCTAATCATGCAACAGTATAACGTAATTTAACAGGAGGAAAGTAAAGTATGAAGACTTTCGGAAAGAAAATTTTCACATTACTTACAGTAATGACTTTGCTTGTAGCAAGTACAATCGGTGCTTTTGCAGCACCCGGTCTTGGACAGACAGCTACAGGTGCTTATACGAATTTGATTAAGTTTGTAAAAACCCCTTGGACTAGCGCATCTCAGATTGGTGGTGTAAGTGGAAATTTATCACCTGATTATATGAATAATTTACAGAGTAAGACATATCCTGTAAAGGATGGTGGTTATTATCTGTATTCTGAGTTGATTGGTAGTACATTAGCAGGTAATGAAATCGTAGACGAGAATAAATTCAATCAGTTAACAACTGGTTCAAAGCAGAAATTCTTGCAGGACGTATTTAAGTGTGCTAATGCTTATGCTTACGCAACAGAAAAGGGTGGTAGTAGCATGAGTGCTATTACAAACGGTGCTAACTCTGAGACAGTAGGTCAGCTTTATACATACTTAGAGGGTAAAGATGGAATGGGTAGCGTTCTTATGGCAAGTATCATGGAGAACACAAAGCCTGATTTCTCATCTGCAAATAAGATTTATCAGCCTTTTAGTGGTGTAGTTGGTACTATTCTTGGTCTTATCGCAGTAATTATCATGGCACTTCTTGGTATTACAATGGCTTTGGATATTGCTTATATCGTTATCCCCGGTGTTCAGCTTATGCTTGATGGTGGTGAAGGTGGTGGCTCACATACAGGTGGTCAGCCCGGAATGCCCGGAGCAGGCGGTAGCAGAGGAAAAGGTCTTTCAGGACTTGTATCTCAGGCTGCTAAGAATGCAGTACAGGCTGCAGAAGGACAGGGTAATCAAGGACAAGGCGGTGAAGGCAATAAGATGGCAATTGGTGTATACTTCAAGTATCGTTGGCTTGAACTTGTAGTATTAGGAATTTGCTTACTTTACCTTGTATCAGGAAACATCTACAGTTTCGTAGCTTGGATTCTTGACCTTGTAAGTGGTTTCTTAGGTTTCTAATAAAAACTGAACGCACAGGTTACTATAAAGGTAGCCTGTGCATTGTACTATAAATAACCTTGTAATTATTTTAGTTAAATAGGTTATAGACAACAGTTATTTGAGGCTAGTTGCTGTTGTAATTTGGAGGGTGCTATGATAAATATATTTAGAAAAAAAGTAGCACTATACGGATGTTTATTAGGGATAGCCTTGTCGGTTATCCCTTTATTTAGTATGGTGCTAAAAGCAGACAATGGCTCTGGTGCGATAATAACTATTGATGCAACAAATAAAGACGTTAATGCAATAGAGGGTTGTATTAGAAGTATTAACGAAGAGATGATAAAGCAAGAAGTTGGAAATGCTGGTAGCGGTACTATGATAAATGGGTCGTTTGTTATGGATACTGAAACAGCAGAGGCTATTCATCTTGAAAGAATTGGAAGTATATGTAATATCTCTATAAATAACAAGGTATACAACAGTTTAGATATGAAAGATAAACAACGTTTTATGAAGATAGCATTAAACGGTGTTCAAAATAGTAGTATATCTGTGGTAAATAGGAATAAGATTTATACATTTATAGCGGATAGCGATACAAAAATTTCAGGATTAGTAAGACAGTTAAGTGAAGATGTTTCAGTAGATATGCCAGCAGCTTATGCTTGGTTTCAACCATTTTCAGGACCTTTAGGCGTATTTTTAGGTGTGTTGACAATAGCAATATTTGCATTGTTGGGTATTTCAATTGTTGTAGATATATCATTCTTGACAATACCGGGTGTGCAATGGGTTCTTATACGTAGATGTAGTGAGAATAGTAAGCCACCTTTTGTTTCAATAGAGGCTTGGACTTCTTATCAAGAGGCTTTACAAACTCATGGTCAAGTTTTAACTATATTCTTTAAAAAGAAATCAGGACAGATGATAGTATTGGGTATCTGTGTATTGTACTTAGTATCAGGTAATCTGTTTGCATTAGTAGCAAAGATAGTAGATTATTTCCAAGGTTTAGTACAGACATTTACTCAGTAATGCGAGGGTATAAATATGATTGGTTTAATGCAAAAATTCAAGAGAGTAATAGCATTTGTAATAATGACGCTGATACTTTTTACTACAGTGCTAAGAACTAATACTATAACTGTTCAGGCAAAAGATGCAAATGCTTTAGTTCAGACATATATGAAATTTATGTCAGGAACTAAGATTACTGCTATGGAAGATGATTTGTTAGATTTAAATGAGAATGATTTAAAGGTAATCAGCTTATTTTTATCTAATTTCTATACTCCTTTTGGAAGTTCATTGGAAGAGAGTGCATCGGGTAATACTTATGATACTTGTGTAGAAATTATGCAGACTTTAGGTTTTGAATCTGACGCTTCAAAAACATTGGTATCTACTGTATTTCAATGTGCTTTAAATTATAGTTCACCTTTGGTTTATAGTGGTGATGATGTATCTGATACATTAAAATTAGATGGAAAAGACCCTTCTGTAAATGCTACTGATACTACATATTTTGCA
>JAFXWR010000192.1 GCA_017542725.1 Lachnospiraceae bacterium
TAAAAATATTAAAGTGAGGAAGACCAATGAGCATTGGAAGATTAATCAAGAAAGCCACATCAATCTTATTGATTGTTGCGATGGTAATGACAAGTGCAGGGATACACACACTTGCCAATTCAATTGATGCTGTCGTAGAGATGGCAAAGGAAGAGAAGAGTGAAAATCTTGTAGAAAATAATCAAGATGAACTTTTGAATCCTGCAGAAGAAAAAGTTGAGAATGAGGAAGAGAACTCTGAAGAAGAAATCTCTAATGAAAAAGAAAATTCTGAAGAGCCAGAGGAAGATGAGACACCTGTAGAGGAGAACGAATCTGTAGAAGAAAACGAATCTATAGAGGAAAACGAATCTGTAGAAGAGAACGAATCTGTAGAAGAAAACGAATCTGTAGAGGAAACCGAATCCGTAGAGGCGAGCTCAGCGAGCCCTGAAGAGACTACTGTAGAAGAAACAGTTGTAGAAGAAGCTAAAGAAACCATCGCAAGTGCAAGCGATGCTCTTTTTGGTGATGGCGTAAATACATTCACACTCACTTATAATTATAATGATAGTTCAAATGGAAATGGAAGTACTGCTGTAAGAACAGATGATGACTACATACCAGAGACAACCAAAGTAGTTGAAAATGGTAAAGAGTATGGTATGTTTGAAAACGTTATCGGCAGAGAAGGATATAAATTACTTGGTTGGTCTTTTGAACCAAACGGCGAAGTGATTAAAGATACTGATATAGTTGATCTCAAAGAAGATAAGACTATATATGCTATATGGGAACCATATAAATATAAATTCAGAATTACACAAGATATATTAATAAATGGTGTTAAGGGAGATGGCAAAAGCTATATAGAGTTTACTTTTGATGAAAACATAATGGATACTATAAAGAATAATGGTTTAGTGGCACCTACAAAAGACACAGATCCAGAGTTATATGATTGTCTTGAATTTATAGGTTGGAATTTTAATGGTGATAGCGATTGCACAATAATAAAAGATGACGACACTTTTACAAATCCACAGCTTATATACGATAATTATGGAGATCCAATTCTTTGCGCAAGATATAGTATAAAGTATATACATGTAAAATTAAATGCCAATGATTTAGGTTACTATCTTGATGAAGGCGCTGAAGATGTAGAGGCAAATAGAAAAAAAGTATATGATATGGGATATTGTGAACCAGGTCAAGCAATACATAAATTACCAACATATAAAGAGCCAATACCTTATAAAAATTTTAGATTTGAAAAATGGTGGGTTCCACTTATACCAGAAGCACCATATGACCCATATTACAAAGATATAAATATTGCTCAAGGTGGTGGATCTATTTATGATGTTTCTGAAAAAGATTCGTGGCTTTGGAATGAGGAATATGTAGCTCATTATGAAGAAGATAGATATATTGTAACATTTAATGCAGGGGGAAAATTCAATTTAACAGTAGGTGAAGCATCTAACTTAGCATTTGAAACTGGGTGGTTTTATGATGATGCAGATAAATTTATATTTACTGATAGACTTGGTAAAACACATAGCGGAGGAGCATCAACTAAAAGGTTCATTCGTGTGTTTAAAGGCCAAAATTTGCAAAAAGCTCTTGAAGAATGGGGATTTGAACTCCCATCTGCAGAAGATAGAGATTTACTGGGATGGCAGCAAGGAGCACACCCAGATAGAGAAAATAATAAACTTGTAGATTTTAATCCTGTTGATTTTAGCCAAATCACAGTTGAGGGACCTATGGAGTTTACTGCAGTTTGGAAGAAGAAACCATTGAAACTTACTTTCAAAGAAGGTCCTAATATGTACTTTGAAAGTGGAAGAAAAGAGTTTACTTTATTATTACCTGCAAAAGATGTAATGCAAGGTCCTTATGCTATTGCAGATGAATATGAAGGTAGTTTATATGAATTAAAAAATGTAATAGAAGGCGAGCAAGGTTATGAAGACCCATTAATTGTAGATGATAATGGTGTAAGAAATGATTATGATTATGAATTTAACAGATGGGAAAGTGATGTCGAATTTGTAAAAAGTAAACTTGTGTTCTTCACAAGATGGAGTCCACCAAATGCACCTGATGATGACAATGATCATAGCATATGTTGGCAAGAAGATGTGAAAAGATATAAAGGCTTAGAGTATATTTCAGGATTCGGAGATCATTATATAGAAGAACCACATGAATTCATTCCAGTGATAAGAAGAATTCCTATGAGAGTAAAAATGTTCGCTCCATTTCCAGTATTCCCACTTAATACATATAAGGCACATAAAGAAATCGGATCTGGAATTACGATAGGAGAGGTGGATGAATATGTAAATGCTGATTTTAGCGAAGCAGAAAAACAAGGATTACATTTTGCTGGATGGTATCAAGCAGACTATGCGAAAGCAGAGCAAGATACTCTTTTTGGTCTAGCAGATACGCTAATTGATGATTTAGAGTCATGGTTTAAAAATGGTAGACCAACAACGGTAGGCTTTTCAGAGCCTGGGCTTGATACTTGGTTTAAGTATACTCAATTTGCAAAGTCTGATGATTTACAATGGGGACTTGGACAGTATTTAAAGAAAATTGACAGAGACTATGTTATTAATAGAACATCAGCTAAGTTAGCAAATAAATACCATTATAGTAAGATTGATGTAGATACGAAAGACACAGAGAGCTTAGATATTATTGCCCTATTTACTGCAAATCTTACACTTGATGCTGGAGAAGGACACTTTGCTGATAATAGTAAGGAAAAAGTAATTGATAACATATTGGTTGATACTATAACTCCTATAAAAGAATATGTAGGTGCTGGTTATGAAGTGCCAACTCCAAGTGATGCAAGCAAAGTATTTGCAGGTTGGAAACTTGTAGATGCAAACGGTAAAGAAGTTAGAAGATTTAATGATTACGAAGCAATAGAGAAGGACACTCGTCTTGTAGCATCATATGTAGATGCAACAGGAACTATAACATTAACCATTAAACCACATGGAGCAGAAACTGTTGAAGTAACTAAAGATGACGAAGGTAATGAAGTTTATAATGTAGTGGAGATGGCTGATGTAGTTTTGATATTGCCACAAGGAACAAGAGTTGGTGATATTAGAAATGATTTACCAAAGTTTAAAAGAGATGGATATCAGTATAATAGCGCTTTTACACTGACAGATGCTTGGTATTATAATTATAACGATGGTGTGTATTCAGATGTTGTAAGAGAGGGTGATGAATTAACAGTAAATACCACTATACATTTAAAGTGGACAAAGAAAAAATACGTGTATCAATTTTTCTATGAGATAGATGGAAAAGAAGAAGCATATGTATCTTTTTCTGGTGAAATGGGTCAAAAATTAAAAGATTGCAAGCTTTATGAAAAGGAAAAAGTTAAAAATATGTTTAATTTTGAGCTTGAGAATCAACCAGAAAAAGGATATAAGATAACTAGTATCAATGTGAGTAGCAAGACAGGTAAAGAAGTAATGCCTGAAACGGAAATTGAGGGAAATGTTGTTTGCTATCTTACAATAGAACCATTAAATACAACTATTACATTTGATGCAAATGGTGGCGAACTTAAAGGTGATGCAACACTTACAGTTCCATATGCGACATATTATAAGGATATTAGAGATATTGTCCCAGTAGCAAGTAATAGTAATTTGGCATTCGTAGGTTGGATAGATGATAAGGGAGTGCAAGTTACCGATGAATATAGAGTAGCAAAATCATATGATGTAGACGATATTAAACATGCTAAATTTACTGCACAGTGGACAGATAAAAAATACACTTTGAATTTTAACGCTGGTGAAGGTAAGTTTAAAGATGGAAGCAATATAAAGATATTTGAGAATGTCCCATATAAGCAATTACTTGCAAACATTAAAGATGGAGGAAAAGTGTACGAGGAACCTGCGGCAGATGGAAAAGTCTTTAAAGGTTGGGAAGTAATGCTTAAAAAACAATTTACTAGAACATACACTAAAGAAAATGTATTTGGTGAGGGAATAAACAATATAGACAAAGAAGCAGAACTAGGATTTGAGCTCAAGGCTTTGTATGAGGACAAGACAATTACATTCCATGTATACCTTAGTGATCCTAGTCAATTTGGTAGTTCAATAACTATGGTGAAAGACCCAGACATAAAAGAAAGAACACTTCCACAGAATTATGTTCTTAAAACAGAGATTTATTTCCTTCGTGTTGGTAGCATAGTACATGAAACTGTAAAAGAAAAAGATGATATGACATTTGCAAAGTGGTTTGATTATATATACGACCAGGGAATAAGATATAAGGCAGATTATGGATATCAAATATGTGGTTGGAAGTATGAAGTGCCAGCTTCAAAAGAGGCACCTAGAGATAAAACAATCAACATGAAAGATGTAGATATGAATGCTATCATAAAAGATGGCGACATATTTACTCCACTTATGGCCGTTGGTTCTTACACTGTGAAAATAGATGCAAATGGCGGAACATATAGCAGTGTGGCAGACAAAGTGACAGGCAGCGGAGTAAAAATACATCAAGAAACTAATACTTTGATTACATATGAAAATGTCCCAGCAGGAACAGCAGCAGATAAGATAAGTGGAATGGTTATGCCAAGAAGGTCAGGATACACTCTTGTTGGTTACTCAAGACGTCAAAATGTATCAGAAAAATCACTCGCAAGCAATGTGTTTGTAGCAGGTGATGAATACTTATATGCTATATGGTCAAAGAATGGAAATCAAAATGTGCGTCCATCAGTTAATAGAAATGATAATCCTGGTGGTGGAAGCTCAGGCACAAATGGTGCAGGTGGTATCACTGGACCAGCACCAAATACATCTGCTCCAAGAGTTGGCACAGTTGAAGGTGTAGGACCACAAGCAGCAGCTGCCGCTGATGCTCCAAAGCAATTTACTCAAACAAGTGTAAGCGCAGAAATGCAACAACAATCTGCAGCTCAAGTAACTCAAATGGTAGCTGCAGCAGGTATAACAGCTGATGCTGCAAATAGTAGTCAAGTTCAACAAGCAGTTGCAGAAGTGCAAGCTGGTATGAATATAGCAGAACAATATGCTCAAATAGTAACTCAGATTACTGTAAATCCAACAATGACTACAGAAACTACAACTATTTCTAGTCAAATATCAGCAAAAGAAGCATATTGGCACACTGATGAAAATGGAAATGTAACATTAGAGACACATAATAGTTCGTTCTTACGTCAACCTATAAAGGATGTTTGGCAGCCAGTAACTAACGACGCTGGTCAGACAGGATGGTATAAGTTTGATGCAAATGGTTATATGCAGACAGGTTTAGTTCAAGATGGCAATTGCACATACTACTTAAGCGAAGAAAGAGGGGCTGGATATGGTCAGATGGTATGTAACCAGACAATCACAATCGGCGGACTCACTATGACATTTAATGCAAGCGGTGCGCTTACAAATATGACATATAGTGCAGAGGCAGCTGTAAAAACTATCCAAGATGCAGCGACAGCAGC
Organism: Lachnospiraceae bacterium; assembly: GCA_017542725.1. Next base: position 5,525 of record JAFXWR010000192.1, read on the forward strand.
ATTCGTAGGACCACAACCAGCACAGGTGGTGCCAGCAGGTCCAGTAAGTCCAGCAGCATCACAAGCAGGTCCAGCAACATTCTTATCAACTCAAGTGGTAGGACCAGGAGTATAAAAATAGTAGGGGCGAATGCCTATGATTTGTAGGGGCGACATCCTGTCGCCCTTTTTTATTGATTTTTTATAAATACTATGCTAATATTCACATATGAGAGGAATTGACATATGAAAACCAAATTGGCGTTTATAATTGAAAAAGATGTTGAAAGTGGAAAATATATTGGAAGTGTGCCTTATATAAAAGGTGCACATACTTATGCTGATACTTTAGATGAACTAAAAAGTAAAATCAAAGAAGTTATTGAATTATGCATAAAAGAAATACCGCAAGAAGAAAGAGATCATTTTCCTATTTTTGAAGGCGTTTCGCAAGTAGAGATAGCAATATGAGTAAATTAAAATTAATTAACAGTATTGATTTTGAAAAGTTACTATATAAAGAAGGTTTTTTGAAAACACGTCAA
>JAFXWR010000193.1 GCA_017542725.1 Lachnospiraceae bacterium
ACAGTAGTTCAGGGATTTACAAATACAAGAGATACATCAACATCGCCTGCACCAACACAAACAACAAAGTATGTGGTAAAAGCAGGCGATACTTTATGGGCAATTGCAAAATACTACTATGGAAATGGGGCATTATACACAAAGATTTATGAGGCCAATAAAGACAAAATAGCAAATCCGAACTCAATCTATGTAGGGCAAGAGTTCATAATTCCAACATAGGGGTAAAATGCAATTATTAATCGAACATAATGGAAATTTAATAGAGCCACCTATAGAAGAAGGTGTCGTATGGACTACAAGTCGAGTAGGAACTCCTTCAAGTTTATCATTTAACATGAAAACAGATGAAGCAACTGTCATAGAAGAAGGTAGTGCTATAAGACTAACAGATGGAACTGACAATTTATTTTTTGGATTTTTATTCAAAAGTAAAGAATCGAAAAAAGATGTAATACCAATAAGTGCTTATGATCAATTACGATACTTAAAGAATAAAGATAGTTATAATTTTATAGGACAAACGGCAAGTGAGATTATAAGAAAAATTGCATCAGATTTTGTCTTAAATGTAGGCGAAATAGAAGATACAATTTATAAAATCCCATCGCTAAAAAAACAAGATGCGTCATTATTTGACATAATACAATCGGCTCTTGATATAACATTAATGAATACAAAATCATTATTTGTGCTTTATGATGACTTTGGAAAACTCACACTTAAAAACATTAAGAATACACAAATAAATATAGAAGTAGATGAGGACTGTTGTGAGGATTATGAGTATGATAAAGACATAGATAGTGACACATATAACCAAATAAAACTTATTGAAGAAAACAAAGATAGTAAGAGCCGTAAAGTTTACATAGCTAAGGATACATCAAAAATCAATAAATGGGGTTTGCTGCAGATGTATGAAAAACTTGGCGAGAAAGAGAATGGTCAAGTTAAAGCAGATGCAATGCTTAAACTTAAAAATAGAGTACTTAAAAAACTCTCAATTAAGAATTGCATAGGCGATAATAGAGTGCGAGCAGGAGTTAGACTTTTAGTAAACATTAAAACAAAATCAACAACAATAAATAGCATAATGCTCGTAGATAAAGCAAAACACACATACAAAAAAGACCAACACATGATGGACATTAACTTAAGGAGTGGCGAATATGAATGATGCGTCAGATTTAGTAAACCTTATAAAAAAACTAATCAAAGAAACAGTTCAAGCAGGTGATCCAAGTAACTGGGTCTATGGTGAAGTAGTTTCGGCTGCACCATTAAAAATTAAAATAGACCAAAAAATCATACTTGAAGAAATACAATTGACACTCGCAAGAAATGTGACAGAGTGGACTGAAGAAATCGATATAGATTGGAACACTAAAGATAATACCCATGACCATCCGTTCCAAGGGGATGGCTCGGTGCAAAATAGCACTCATAATCATAAATTGGAGGGTAAGTACCAAGTAAAACATTTGACTAAATTAAAAGAGGGGGAAAAGGTCATCCTTTTACAGCAGCAAGGTGGTCAACATTACTTGGTATTAGATAGAGTATGACACCACAAACACTGTTAAAAGAAAATGTAGAAATAACAAACTACCCAAGTAAAACATATAAACTCAACGATAAGACAAAAACCATAGTCGGAATAATTGATGGTGTTGAGGCTGTAAAGCAAGCTGTATTTTGTTACTTAAACATTGAAAGATTCCAATGGATAATTTATTCATGGAACATAGGAATAGAAACAAAACATTTATATGGCGAACCAGTAGACTGGGTGTGTTCTGAAATCGAAAGAGTAGTACAAGAGGCATTGTCAATTGATGATAGAATTGAAGAAGTAGATAACTTTGATTTTAACATTGATAAAAGAAAAATCCTCGTAAGTTTTACAGTAAAGACAATTTACGGAGAGTTTGATTATAATATGGAGGTAGACTTATAATGTTTGAAAATGAAACCTATGAAATCATACTAAAAAGATTACTCGATCGAGTTCCAAACAACTTGGATAAAAGAGAAGCAAGTCCAATTTTTAATGGATTAGCACCAGAAGCTATAGAGTTTGTAACGGCATACATTGGAGCTGATGCCGTACTAAAAGAAACCTTTGCAAGTACTGCAAATAGGGCATCACTTATTGAAAGAGCCAAAGAGAGAGGAAAGATACCATACGAGGCAAGTAAAGCCATAGTAAAGGGCGAGTTTAACTGTGCCGTGCCAATAGGTAATAGATTCACTTGCGGAAAATTAATCTATAAAGCAATAGAAAAAATAAATGATTATACCTACAAAATGGAATGCGAAACAGCAGGAACGGATGGAAACCAAAGTGGTACTTTGATACCAATAGACTATATAGATGGTTTAACAAGTTCGGTGCTTACTGACCTTTTAATTCCAGGGGAAGATGAAGAAGATACAGAGTCATTCAGAAGAAGATACTTTGACTCATTCACAGAGCAAGCATATGGAGGTAACAAAAGAGATTACATAAACAAAGTGACTGCTATATCAGGAGTCGGTGCTTGCAAAACTAAAAGAGTCGAAAATGAAAATGAAAATATATTAATAACAATACTGGACAGTAATTATAACAAAGCATCAAGTGTGCTCGTAGATACAGTACAAAACATTATAGATGCAGAAAATGATGGTGAAGGAACATCAGTAGCACCTTATGACCATTTTGTACACATTCAAACCGTAGATGAAGTGGCAATAAATGTGAAGTTAATAGCACAATACGATACGAGTTATAATTTTAACATTTTGAAGTCCCAGATAGAAGCAAAAATCGAATACGAACTAAATGCATTACGAATGGACTGGGCGAACCAAAACAATATAATCGTAAGAGTAGCACAATTGTCAGCTTTGATTTTACAAATTCAAGGCATACTTGACATTACATCACTACAGCTAAACGGTAGCAGCAGTAATGTAATACTCGATAAATACGAAATACCAGTGTTTGGCGAGGTAACAGATGAATAGACTTCTCGAAAAAATACCTACATTTTTGCAAGAATACAGAGAATACATAGCAATAACAGAGGCATCCATTCCAGAGTTCGATGCATTACAACAAGTTATAAAAGACTTAATGAATGCTCAATTTATTTTTAGTTGCCCAGAGAAATGGTTCAAACAATTATACGAAGAACCTCTCGGATTAAATGGCGAAGGACTAACAATAGATGAGCGA
>JAFXWR010000194.1 GCA_017542725.1 Lachnospiraceae bacterium
AAATAAAGAAAATAATGTCGCCCAATGGCACTTCTGATTTTATCATTACTAGTAACTGTTCAGTAGCCTTGTTGTTTCCGGTAAAGACAACTCACCATTAGAATACTTTGCTCTACAAAGTGAGCGAGCCTTATCTCATGCGCTTATAATCCCGACACTCTGAACAGTAAGTGTTCAGAATTGTATCGAATAGTCACCTTTACTAAAAAAACTATTACTCCAACTCCATACTATTATTGTTTTGTTTTTTGTTTTCCTTTTCTTTAATTTGATACACTATAAATAAATCATTTATCCTTTTATTTAATTGTCCGGGATTATTATCGATATCGTTTTTAGTTTTAGCTACCGTATTGGGGTTAGCACGCTTCCACTCAGTTATACCATTATTTATATAATAATAAAATACAGGTTTTTGCCCTTTTATTATTTTCCATTTAGGATATTTGGGCATATTACTACTTAGTAATTCTATACTCTCCTTTTCCTTGTTATTTTCTACAAAATCTTTATTCCTTTTAGGATATTTGGGCATATTACTACTCTGTGATTCTATGCTCTCTTTTTCCTTGTTATTTTCTACATGAGTTATACACGCAAATGTAAATAATTCATCTTCTATTGATTTATCAATACAGCCACCATCAATTAAATATTTTATGCATTGACTGTCACTTTCATTAGTCAAAAAATAATAATCATTATTATCATTATCCTTTCTATGAACTACAGAACATGCATCAAATGACGTTTTTACAGACATATTCAAATCAGGATTTCCTAACTTGACATTATTTGCTTCAGAATAAAGGTTAAATAATATTTTATTTGCATAATATAACGTTTTAAATATATTACCTGTAGCAGATAAATCAATATTATTCAAACACTCACTGTACATATTTATTTTAGACTTTTTTAGAGCCTCATCTGACATTTTCTCAAACAGCACAACAGCATGTATCAAATATTCTATTATGCTTTTGTTTTTTTGGTTTAATCCTCTAACCATTATTTTCACCATTAAATTCCAACTCAACCTATGACATCTAGCAGCCCCTTCCTCTTGAGTGACAGTAAATTCTATTGGTCTATCTTTTCCTACTATATAAATATAATCATTATTATTTTTCTCTATATCAACATATAACATGACTTTAACTCCTTTTCAATTCAAATTTCCCTGCTCCTTATGTTGTACCCACATTATACCGTCCCATCCACCCCTTGCTAATTACCAAAAATGAAAATTTGAAAAAAATCGCAAAAAAATCTCCGGTATCTATTCGATGGTTCTCACTGAACCAACGAACGGATACCGGAGTCACGGATGACTATCACCCGCTTGAGGATGAATGAAGAAAATAAACCTAAATTGATATTTTCATATCACCACTATATTATCCGAAAACAAGTTTACTTACAACACTAAACCGCCTAAATTTCAGTCTGAATTCCATGCTCTTTCCAATCATTTCACAGACTGACAAACAATTATTCCTATCAATTACCACGAAAGGATCATTCTACCACGGAAATATGATTTTATTACTTACCATGGAAGTACCATTCTATCAATTGCCACGGAAGTATGATTCCTATTACTTACCACGGAAGTATCGTTTTCTATAACTTCCCCTGCAAGCACTTCTGCAAATCTTTTTCTGACATTGGCTTTACTATGAAGCCGATAGCTCCAGCCGCCAATGCTTCCGTTTTATATTTTTCATCACCGGATGTCAGTATTATTTTGATATCCGGCTGCATTGCTTTGATCTTCTTTGCGGTCTCTATGCCGTTCTCTGTCGGCATTTCAACATCAAGGATTGCTATGTCAATATGGTTTTCCTTCACGATTTCAAGGACTTCATTTGATTTTTCTGCCTCGAATATCTTGGTGTCTTCTCCAAGCACATTAATTACAACACCTATCTCTCCTCTTAAGATGATTGGTATATCATCTGCAATTAAACAATTCATGTGATGTCCTCCTCAAATGCTAATTTATTTCGCCATAGCATGACTATTCATGTCTCAATCCGTATGGCGTTATTTTTCTATATGATGATAGAGCAATAGGAATTTCGCCCCAACTGATACATACGCAACTTTACAGATTTCTGCGCAACTCATGTAACTCTACAGATTTAAAAACTTATAAAACCCTTAAGCTCAGACATATTACAACTTACTTATATCTTAGCAGACAGGCAAATTATACATTCTTTCGTGCAAACAGGAAGCTTGATAGCCATTTGCATTTATATTATTGCATAAAAATAACCCGATGAGACCAACGGATTATCCGTATGGTATTACCGAGCGTAGCAATTTTGAGCGTGCCAACAAAAGGGCATAATTAAGCTCTTCTCTTGAGTATATTTTTTCAAAATTACTTGTCAAGTTATTTATCATAATGTTCTACTCCTAAATCGGTTTAGAAATCACCACCTTTATTGTATCATTTTTTAGCGATAATAGCCATTATTATATACATTTTTAAATGGAGAAGTCCCCTTAAAACAGCGGAATCGCCGGCATCTTTACGAAACCAGCGATTCCTTAGAGTGAAAATCTTATGAAAAAAGATTTGTTATCACTTGACTGTTATTTTGGCTTTCTTTGTAAGACCATTTATTGAATATACATAAATAGTACATTTACCCTTCTTGATACCCTTTATCTTACCATTCTTATCTACAGTTGCGATGCTGGTATCTGATGACTTGTAACGGAATTTGGCACCATGTCCCTTAGGGATATGCTTCTTGTTCTTATTGACAAGAGTTACCTTAGCCTTAATCTTAGCAGTCTTGCCTACCTTAACGGTGTACTTTTTCTTTTTAAGGGTAAGCTTCTTGACATTGCTGTACTTCGTACTCTTTGCACCTACAAGGTGAGCTACCGTACTCTTTGCGAGTTTAACTTTCTTGCCGTCAATAATCTTATATGGCACTACATATACATGGAAGTTCTTCTTCTGCTTAATCTTCTTACCATTTATCTTGCTTATGGTTACCTTTGTTGTGGTATTCTTCTTAACGGTCTTTGCAGGCTTAGTTGCCTTCTTACCACAATAGCTTGCATATACATAGTAACCATCTGCCGCTGATGACTTCTTCCACTTAACAGTGAACTTGTTGCCCTTTTGTTTTACAGTTACCTGCTCATTCATGGCTGCCTGAGCTTCCTTCTTAGCAGCTTCAAGTTCTTTGGCTGCCTTTTCAGCCGCCTCTGCTGCCTTAAGTGCTGCCTCTGCATCTGTGAGTTTCTTAAGTACATCAGCAGGTACTTTCTTCTTCTGGTCTGCTGTAAGGGCATCGTATGCTTTTCTTGCTGCCTCGATGGCTGCCTTGTCTGTGGTCGCTACCTTATCGCTTGCAGGAAGGGCATTAATTGTATCTGTTACCTTCTTAGCGGCTGCGGTATCTTCTGCTTCTTTCTTATCTGCTGCTCTTTGAGTAGTCAGGTCATCCTTAAGCTTAGTGAGGATTGCTTCTACTGCCTTCTTATTCTCATCAAGGCTCTTGGTCTCATCATAGGCAAGTGCATCTATTGCTTTCTTTGCATCCTCGATAAGTTTCTTGCTTGCATCACTGTCTCCGTCTGCTGCGAGAGCATCTGCTGCTTTTTTCTGAGTTTCCTTTTCAGCATCAAAGGCTGCCTTCTCTGCAGTATCAAGAGCCTGTTCTGCCGCTTCAAGAGTAGAAACTGCTGTAGAATCTAATCCCGTAAGCTTTGTCTTCTGATCATCACTCAGTTTTTTATATGCCTCTCTTGCAGCTTCAATCTTAGTCCTGTCTTCAGGTTTTATATTTTCAACAGGCTTTAATTCGTTGATTTTATCAATGACTGCCTGAGCAGCTTTTGTATCATCAATATCCTTAACCTCTGCCTCTGCAGTGGCTTTCGCTGAATTAAGCGCTTCTGCAGCAGTGCTTACTTCAGATTTGGTTAACTTATTCTTTGCTGCAACTTCTACTGCCGCCTTAATTGCTTTGTCTAATTTATCTGCTGCTTCACTGTAATCAGTATTGCCT
>JAFXWR010000195.1 GCA_017542725.1 Lachnospiraceae bacterium
ATCTGGGATTTCTCTGATTTTGCTTTCGATGTTTTCTGGCACCTCACCAGAAAAATCTAAGATTGTATAAGCGATATCATTTCTGCCTTTATTGGCAAGTCCCTCTATGTTTAATTTAAAATCTGCAATTTTATTTGTGATTTGCTCAAGCATACCAACTTTATTTTTATGAAGAACTGTAACTCTTGCTCCAGTAGATCTTGCTATAGTAACATTAGGGAAGTTTACTGAGTTCTCAATATTTCCATTTGTCAAAAACTCTTTCATCTCAGATGCAGCCATTGCTGCACAGTTATCTTCTGCCTCAACAGTACTTGCTCCAAGATGCGGAGTTGCGAGCACATTTGGAAGTGCTAATTCTTCCTTAGTTGGGAAATCTGTAGCATATGCTTTTACTTTTCCAGATTTTAGAGCCTCTATCAAGTCTTCGTGCTTTACAAGTTCCCCTCTTGCATAATTTACAATTGACACTCCATCTTTCATCTTTTCAATATTTGATTTGTTTACAAAACCTTTTGTTTCATTTGTTGTAGCCATGTGAAGTGAAATATAATCTGACTTTTCAAGGATTGTATCTATACTATCAACAATCTCAACATATTGTTTTAAATCTTGCTTTTGATGAGGACTAAGATATGCATCATAACCTATCGCATTCATACCAAGATTGTGAAGAACTTTCGCCACTTTTCCACCTACTTGACCTAGCCCTATTACGCCAAGTGTCTTTCCTAAAATCTCATTGCCAACATACTTGCTCTTTTCTTTCTCAACTGTTTTAGATAGGTCAATATCATCATTTTTAACTGAACTGAGCCAGTCTCCAGCAGCTTTTATATTCCTTGATATGCCAATGATTCCGCAGATAGTAAGTTCCTTAACAGCATTTGCATTTCCACCCGGAGTATTAAATACAGCTATACCAAGTTCTGTGCACTTATCTATCGGTATATTGTTGACTCCTGCACCAACTCTTGCAATTGCTCTACAGTTTTTTGAAAATGTCTCTTCCTTTAGGTCAGCAGAACGAACCATGATTGCGTCGTAATCTTTCGCATTTTCATCCAAGGTAAAGTCAGCACCGAGTAAATTTTTAATTTTATTAAATGTTTTAATTGTATACATGATTGCTCCTTTCAAATGTTTCCATAAAGTTGGCAAGTGTCTTTACGCCGTCGACTGTCATAGCATTGTAGATTGAAGCCCTTATGCCTCCAAGCACTCTATGTCCTTTTAAGTTTATCATGCCATTAACCTTTGCCTCTTCTATAAACTTTGCTTCTAATTCTTCGCTTGGAAGATTAAACGTGACATTCATTATAGATCTTGAATTTTTATCTGCAAAAGGTTTATAGAAATTTGAGTTGTCTAAAATATCATAGAGCATATTTGCTTTTTCCGTATTTCTCTTTTCAAGTTCTTTAACTCCACCTTGATTTAAAACCCACTTGAACATCTCTCCTGCTACATAGATTGCAAATGTAGGTGGTGTATTATACATAGAATTATTCTTCGAATGAATGTCATATCTAAGCATAGTAGGCACTTTTGCACTGACATCTTCCCTGATATACTTTTTGTTCATAATAACCACTGTAAGTCCAGCTGGTCCAAGATTTTTCTGGGCACCCGCATAGGCAAGAGCAAACTTTGTATAGTCATAATCTTTACCTAAGACATTTGAACTCACATCAGCAACTAGTGGTACACTTACTTCTGGAAGTTTGTCATACATAGTTCCAAATATAGTGTTGTTAGCTGTAATGTGTAAATATTTTGCTGACTTATCAATTTTAGAATTATCAATCTCTGGTATATATTTATACTTATCTGATTTTGAATTTGTTATGTCAATTGCATTTGTCCACTTCTTTGCCTCTTCCCAAGCTTTATTTGCAAAATTACCAGTAACTGCATAGTAAGTCGTGTCATTTTCATTTGCAAGGTTTAATGGAACCATCGCAAACTGTGTGCTTGCGCCACCTTGTAAAAATAATACTTCAAAGTCATCACCGAGATTAAGTATCTTTTTCAAATTTTCTTTTGTCTCATTTATGATTTTATCATAAGTTTTGGAGCGGTGGCTCATCTCCATTACCGACAAACCTTCTCCGTTGTAATTACATACATTTTTTTGTATGCTTTCCAATACCTCAAGTGGTATGGCTGCAGGCCCAGCTGCAAAATTCAATACTCGTTCCATTCTTCACTCCTTTAATAACTTATAATATGTATATTTTATATCTATTACTTTAAATTATAATTATACTACATTTATATCGCCATTTCAAACCTGCAACTCATCCATCGCCTCGTTTGCAAGTCTGTCACATCGCTCATTTTCTGCATTATCGGCGTGACCTTTTACCCAAACAAAGCTTACTTTATGTTTATTTGTAAGTTTGATAAGTTCTTCCCAGAGTTCTATATTTTTAACTTCATCAGATTTTCCTCTCCTAAAATCAGTTTTAATCCACTTATCAATCCAATGCTCATTAAAGGCACTCACAAGGTATTTGGAATCTGAAGACAATGTTACTTCACACGGCTCTTTAAGTTCTTTTAGTGCAACTATTGCAGCCATCACTTCCATCTTGTTATTTGTTGTCTTGTCAAAGCCCTCTTTCAATTCTTTCCTATGTAGTTTTCCATCTTTATCAGTAAACTTAAGAACAACTCCATAACCACCTGGCCCTGGGTTGCCTCTTGATGCTCCATCTGTCCATATGTCTACGTGTTTCATCATAAGCGATTAAAATCCTTGAGCTTAAATCTATCAGGCAAAATTTCTTTCATCGTCAATATCTTACTATCTAATAATTCTCCTTCTTTTGTTATCTTTGTCATAATTACTTTAAATTCATCATCACAAAACTCTGACATAAATTGTCTACACACACCACAAGGTGATCCCATGTCATATACATCTGCACCTTTTGGTCCAGTCACTATCGCTATGGCATCAAAATCTCTTTCATCATTTTTTACCGCCTCAACAAACGCAACTCTTTCTGCACAAATAGATGGTCCGTATGCACCATTTTCAATATTGCAACCTTCATAAATTTTTCCGTTTTCACATAAGAGTGCAGCTCCAACTTTAAAATTACTATATGGTGAGTACGCCATCTTTCTTATCTCAAACGCTCTATTGATTAGTCTTAGATATTTTTCTTCCATAATTTCTCCTAAAACAATTATATATAAATTATATCACTATAAATTAGTCTACGCCACGTATTGAAACATTTTCCACACTATCTTTAACTATGTTTAAAAAACCTACTAGCTCTTCTCGTGAAAAAGGTTTAAATGGTAGTTCCTTCATATCAGGTGCTGCCTTATAATTCTGCAGGAAATATTTTTTTGCACCATTAATCATATCTTTAATCTCATAAAAGTCTTCTACGGTGTGAAGACCTTTAACACAAGTAGTGCGGAATTCGTAATCATCCGCCTTATTAATTAGTAATGATATAGATTTTTTTAGTTTTAGTTGCCAGTCGGGCTCGCCCCTACCATCAGCCCCTGCAATATGTAGATATTTTTTCCAACCTGCTTTTATATCCATAGCAAACATATCGACAAGTTTTTCATCAATCAATTTTTCTATCATGTCCGGAAAGAAACCATTTGTGTCAAGTTTTATTGGAAATCCAAGCTCCTTTATTGGTTTAAGGAGTTCTGCAATATCCTTATTTAGCAAAGGCTCTCCGCCAGTAATTGCTACACCATTTAATCTGCCTTTTCTCTCTTTAAGAAATTTCAAAATGTCTTCTATAGAAAATGTAGGAAAATGCTCTGGATTTGTCACTAGTTCCATATTATGACAAAACGGACATCTCAAATTACATCTTCCAAAGAAAATAGTGCAGGCGATGTGCCCTGGATAATCAAGAAGTGTTACTTTTTGAAGCCCCGATATAATCATTATTATCTCCTAAACTGCTATCGCTTCATCTATAGCAAATGAATATAAATATTTTTCTTTAACTTCTAAACCGGTCAATTCTTTTAACGCATCAGCGTAAATATCAAGTTGTAATTTGTAGCGTTCAGCGAGTGTTTTTATTAATTTTGGCTTATCAACTCTCTCTTTACTCATCGCATTCGTTTTATAATCTACAAGCACTATATAGTCTTTTCCATTCTCATCTTTTTTTATATAGAAAGCATCTATTATACCCTGAATTATTATATTCTTCTCATCCAAAATTTCTTTCTTGAGATCAAGTTGCTTTTCATTTATGTCAACTAAATATTCATTTATCTCATTTTGACTATAGAGTTTCATAAACTTTTGCTCTCTAAAAAGATTGTTGTCAGTAAAAGCTTTTGTCATTTCGCTACCAATTTTTGAACTTAAAAACATATCAATTTTTTCAGAACTCACAATTTTTTCTACAGAAGAATTTCTTTCTTTAGCACAATTATATTTTTTCTCCTTAAAGTCATAGAAATGCATAAACCTATGGTATGTATTTCCAAGTTCAGCACCTTTTACCACATCTCTGTCCTCTTCTTTCTTATCATAAAGTGCATCATCTTTGTCGTCATCTTCGACTATCTTTATATTGGGTTTTTTTAAATTTTTAATTGCTG
>JAFXWR010000196.1 GCA_017542725.1 Lachnospiraceae bacterium
TATAATCAATGTAATTATTAAAATTACAATGATTTTTGTATTACGAAATTTGTTAAACATTTACTACCTCCAACCATAAGTGAATAATAATCTATGATTGTTTCATCGTGCTCATCCACGGTTTCGTGTGGCACAAAACTTCCATTAATTTGTGTATATGATGCAGCATGATTTATTGGTTCTATTACTACTGTTCCGTTTAAGCCTTCAAAGAATGAACTAATAACATTTGCTTGCTTTGGTTTTAGTATTTTTGAGTACTCATCTTCTGTTATCTTAAACTTACAAAGCCTTCCTTGAGAGTCTACTAAAAAGTTTGAACCTACTACACTTATCATGTATTTCATCAAATAACACTGGTACATGTATTGCTTATTTATTGTAGGTGTTATTTTTACGAGTTCCAAAAAGTTACCAACTATTTCTTGACCTTGGTCATTAAAATATGAATTTACTTGGGTGTAACCTTGACCAGCAGTATATTTAAGCACATAGGCATCTGGTGTCTGTGTAGGTTCTGCAGTTGGGTCGCCATCTATAATGTATGTCAAATCATCCATGTCTACTACTGGTTTGCCATCTTCTGTCATTATAAGCATGTTTTGTGAGTTCTTTTTCCATTCTGCTATAAAGATTGGGTTGCCTTGATTATCAAATGCACCATCAATTTTTAGGGCACTTTTTAATGTGAACTCTTTGGTGCTTGCGACATCTGGGTCTACATAATGATCGCCATCATTATCATAGAACTCATGTTTGTTTTGTAGGCAGTAGTAGTATCCACTTGGTTGAGTTATGTCTATTCTGGTCTGTGTTGGGTACGAATAATTGGTATCGAGAACTGGGAATCGTGCTATTTCTTTTGCCGTATCTGTAATGTTGGTTATTGGAGTTTGTAGTGTTCCTTCGATGTTAGCAGTTAAAACACCAAGCATTGTGAGTAATTTTCTATTAACGAATAAGTGAGTTGGATTTAAAGTTGCTAATTCGTTACTATAGTCTGTTATGTCGATTTCATCTTGTTTTCCATCGATTAACTCTTTTAGGTATTTACCCATTGCTGCAGATAACGGCTTATTTGCATCATTGGTGTTGCAGTTGTTTACGATGTCTGCTACTAATACGAATAAACTAAAATCTATAGCACCACCATTGTCAACCCATCCATCTTCTTCGGTATAAAGCCAAAAGTGTCCATCTTCTTCACATCGCCACTCATCGTTTACTTCCATATCAGTAAGTGCTAAAATTTCAGCCTTTGTCTGTTTAACACCTTTGATTTTTATTGCACCTTGAACCTGTGCCTTTACAAAATCAAAAATTGCTTTTGCTGTAATAAGTTTATAGTTCTCTGCAGTAAAACTTTGAGGCATTGAACTGTAAACTTCGCCTGCTTTGAAGCTACCTACTATAATATTAAGTATTTCATTGTCATCACAGTCAATCGTAACATTCTTATATGTTCTTGCAATGTCCTTAAATGCATTTATAAGGTCTTGAACTGTTATGTCATTTTCAAGTGTTATTCCTGCCACCTTTCGAGTACCAGGAATGTTTTTGGCATTTAATTTTTTTACTGCATCTGCATTTGGGTACGATGTGATGTCGCCTTCTTCCAAATCATCAAAACTTTGTATTTTTCGGTCGGTATTCTCTTTTTTACTAAACTCTACCTTTATTTCTCTGTTGAGTTCTGCTTGATTTTCTGCTGTACCTGATAAACTTTCCATTGTCTTATTCTTTAGTGGTGTTTCATCGGTGTACTGCATGAACCCTTCATTAAGAGTCCAGTTTCCATTACCTATAAATACGGCATCTGTTTTCTTATTTGGGAAGGTCACATTTCCTACATCAAAAGGGAAGGAACTATTAGCCGCTGGTACGACATAATCGCCTATTTGGATTGGTGATCCATCAATTCTTGTTGTTGGGAATGAGCTTCCGTTAGTAACGAATCCCAGTGATTGTCTGGTATCGTTATTTCCAGTCATTCCCATTACAAGTCCAACTGTTGCTTTGCCCATGTTTTATGCCTCCTGTGGTTTATATTTGTACCATTCGCCGTTTATGGCCTCGTAGTAGCCTGTTATTTCATGTGTGCTCTTTTCGTACACTTCTGCCAATGTTCCGTTTGGTAGGTTTGTGCCATCTACAGTTTTAGCACTATAAATGTCAAACTCTTCTTTTTCGATGTACATTGTGTCTTTATTGGTATTTGATTTCATTACTTCGTACCCCCTTATTAATTCATCTAATTCATAATTTCTGTTATTTATGTCAATGCTTATGTTTCCATGTAAATCAGTTAAAATATCAATTTTTACCATTTATAATTGCCTCAATCTGATCTGCCACTTCTTGACCATAAACATGTATAATTTCTTCAATTGTCAGCTCGCCTATTAGTACTTTTGCTGCGAGTAATTTCAACTTTTTACTACTCATTTTCATCCTCCAAAATTTCAACTAATAACTCTATGGCTTTTGACTGATTTTCGATTTTCTTTTGTAAAAACTCTATATCCGCATAATTTTGAGTTTGAGCCTTTTCTTTTAAAGTTTCAATTTCAGCTGCTTCGTATTCCGCTCTTGTGCACCTTATAAAAGTAATCTCATATAAAGTTTCTTGATCTACTTTTATTGGCTCACATTTTACAACTACATCTACTTGATCACCCCAGTCTATTATTTCATTAATTTGTCTTTTGGTAGTTTGAGTTTCCGTTATTTGCTTCATAAAATCCCCCTATAAATTTTTAGTTTTTCCTTTTAAACTAAAATATCTTGATATGTTATGTTGTGTTAAATGCCCAGTATTCTTTTTATGTTTATAGAACAACTGATATGGTTGTTAATGTTGATAGTAAATTTAATAACAATATAAAGTATGTTTATTACGGTCCAAACATTTATTTGTTGTTAGAATATGGTGGTTCACTTTCAACAGAAAGTACAAACA
>JAFXWR010000197.1 GCA_017542725.1 Lachnospiraceae bacterium
CATATACTGCGTCATCATTATCTGAAATCTCAAAACCTGACTCAGCTTCTACATATGTCTTTCCTGTGGCATAGATAGCACCACCACCCCAGCTTACAAACTTCCAAGCATCAGTGCCTGACTTATTGCTATTTGCCACACCATTTTCTCTCATATTTCCATTATAGAGATAAACTTTGTTTGCATTTTCATTTGGATAAGACTCTGTACTTTTAAGGGTCAGGTCAAACTTATTGTAATTTGCACTAAAGATTGCTCCACCATTTGATGCTTCATTTTTATAGAAGGTTACATTATTGGCATTTACATTATGACCATCCTTATCTACACCAACATAAAGTTTAAGTGCACCCTTTCCATAGATGGCCCCGCCAAATGAATTATATCTATATGTTACTGACCTTGTAGTATATTCTACACCTCTTGCTATATTCTCTTTAAACTCTACATCACCGAGATATGCATTGGTCTCTTTTCCTTCTTTTAAGCCCTTGTCGCCCTTTGTCTCACTATCATAGTAAGAGTTATTAAATGATATCGCTCCACCATTATATAGAGCTTCATTCTTTTCAAAAATTGTTTTTTGCTTTGTCGCATCTGCTCTACCAATGTATAATTGAGTTATAGATTTTAAGTTTTCATGCACAGCAATAGCGCCGCCACTTGTACCAGCAGTGTTCTCCTTAAAAGTGAGTGAGTTTAGAACCGCTCCATCTACACCATTCATATAGATGGCGCCACCATTTACATAGGCACTATTCTTTTCAAACTTACTATTGTTAAATACAATCTTATTTCCTGATTTTATATTTTGTATATAGATTGCTCCACCATTATAATATGCCTTACACTCTTTAAAATTACAGTCCTCAACCACGAAAGATTCTAAGGTATTGGCTGTATCTGATCCCAAACAGATTGCTCCACCATTTTCAGTAACTGTTGTCTTGTTGAAACTAATGCCTTTAAAATAGTTGTTGCCAGAGCCTCCGTTTAATATACCATTTGCTCTCGTCGCTATTATAGTATCAAAATCTGCATTGAAGACATGGAGATTATTTTTTGCTGCAATTAGAGAGCCATAAGGATGATATGGCGACCAATTTTTAATGAGTGTTGAGTCTTCCATGTATTCTGCAGAAATTTTATTTCTAAAGTTGCCTCTTATCTTTATATCATTAAACATGATATTGGTCTTGCCTGGAGTATCAGAACCATAGATATATACATTTTGTCCTTCTACAATTGGATTCTCTCTCTGCTCATTGAATCTTGACATAGTTGCTGGCCACTTCTTACCAAACTGATCTATAACTACAAAGTCATTTTCTGTATTGATATGAGTGATATGTCCCAATGTATCTCTTTCTTGACAGTTACATATATATACATTTCCTTTTCCAAATATTCTACTCTCAGACGCAAACTTAAGGTCTACACCATTTGTACAGATGTAAAGATTAACTCCATTTGCTAACTCTAGTTTATTATTTAAAGTGTAAAGGTTGGTTGTATCTTCATCTGCAAAGATGGCAACTGCCATATTTGTAGTGATACTTATAGTCGATTTATCTTTCTTAATTACACCAGGTATTTTAACTTCTATACCTTTATATAAGTTCTCGTCAGTTGTAAGGACATTGTGATAGAATGTTGTTCCATTTATAGTATGTCCTATACAAGTTGACCCATCTGGCACAGTCTCAAGTCCACATATAGCATGACGAACTCCAAGTGAAGGATAAGAGTGATATTCATCAGCTGCTGCACCAAAGTTCCCAAAATTATCAATCTCAATTGTAGGTAATTCATAAGAAGCAAAATTTATTTCGTTAAATATTCCTTTGACATCTGTTGTTGCATTATCTAATTTATTTAAATCTTCTTCGCTTAATAAATTTTCTTCTGCTTTCTCTTCAGTTTTGTTTTCAGTTTCAGCCTTATTGTCTTCACTTCCGCCTAATAAATTGCTAAAGAAATCAGATATAGGCGCAAGGATTGAACCGAGAATTCCTTCTTCTTCGACATTTTCAGTGCTATCTGTTTCTAAAGTCTCTTCACTTGCTTCAGCTAAATCACCATTTAATATACCGAGTACCTGATCTACTATATAATCTACATCTGGAGAGTATAAATCCATACTCTCTAAACTATAGATACCGTTTATAGGAACTCCTTCTTCGTCTTTACCATCACTTTCTTTTGCTGCAGATTTATAAAGTAATGAATCGTCTATAGTGTCGCTTGTAGTTGACTTTGAAACTTCTTCTATAATAATATCTGATTCTGTGGCAAATTCAGGGCTCGTAGGGCTCGTAAACTTCGCCCCTACTGTTTCACTCGCACCTACACCATCACTTGTCTCTACAGGTTCACTTGTCTCTACAAGTTCACTTGTTTCTACAGGTTCACTTGCTTCTACAGGTTCACTTGCTTCTACAGGTTCACTTGCTTCTACAGATTCGCTTTCCTCTACAGATTCTACTTCGGATTCTGTAGATTCTGTGCCGGCAAAACCAGCAACTGTTGGTTCGATTATTTCTTCTGACTCGTGAGCTTCACTTGTGTGGTTAGTCTCATTGAGAGGCGACTGAATGTCGTCCACTACAGTTTCTGATATCTCAGTCACTATAGTTTCAGTTGTCTCTCTTGCTTCTTGAGTCTCTTGTGCTTCATCTACTTCATCAGCAGGTGTGTTCTCTTCTTCAAAAGTTTTTTCATTTGCTTTTGTTTCATCTTCTGTTATTTCATAAAATGATTTTTCTATAGAAAGTTTTTTATCTACTATACTTGCTGTAGTCTTCTTGATGATGAGTTCGACATCTTCACCAAACTCTAACTTTATTTCTTCTTTAAGATTATCAACTATCTTTATTTCATTATTTGTCGCCTTGCTTACTAACTCCTCTTTATTACTATCATCACTATATTTACCAAATCCCAACTCTCTTTGCCATTTCTCTTTATGATATGGCATAGTTTTTGATCTTGTAGGAGTTGCTATCTTTACAGATTTCTTCTTTATCCATTTTACATTTACATTGATGAGTTTACTTTCTCCTAAATTATTCTTTAACAATACTTTAGCAACCTTGGCAAGTTTCTCATCCAATAATTTTTCTTTATCATAAACTTCATTACTATAATAATTTTTATCAAGCAAATCTATCTCCGTGTAAGTAGCAAGATAGATTTTCTCTATCGTCCATCTTACTATAGGAACTGTAGCTATAACTACAGTAGATGCTGTGGCAATTTTTTTATTCACATTACTTTCCGTTGCAACACTTAATTCACTATCTGTTGCCAATACTTCTACTATTTCACTTGTTGTAGCAGTTTCATATATCACTTCGCTTTCACTTGCTACTTTTACTATCTCACTTTCTGTTGCTTTCTCTATCTTTTCTACATCAGAATCACTTGCTATCTTATCTTCTTCTTTTATGTCACTATCTGTCGCAATTTTTTCTTCGTCTACGATGTTGTTTTTATCTGCATCACTGTCTGTAGCAGGGTTTGTTGGGCTCGTAAACTTCGCCCCTACGCTTTCGCCTGTCTCTACAGTTTCGCTTGTCTCTATAGTTTCGCTTGTCTCTATAGTTTCGCTTGTCTCTTCTGTTTCGCTTGTCTCTACTGTTTCACTTGTCTCTACTGTTTCACTTGTCTCTTCTGTTTCGCTTGTCTCTTCAGTTTCGCTTGTCTCTTCAGTTTCGCTTGTCTCTTCTGTTTCGCTTGTCTCTTCAGTTTCGCTTGTCTCTTCTTCTGGTTCCTCTTTATAATCAGTCTCTTCTTCTTGCTCTTCTTCTATATCTTCATCATGGTAAGAATCTTCGACTTCTGGGGAATTGAAGTCTTCATTATTATCCTCTAATTTTTCATTAGAGTTAGCTGTATCTACAGAGGTTGTGTTGTCAACTTCCACTATTTCTTCGTAGTGATACTTCTCCTCCTGATAGAGATAATAATAATTCTTTAACTCCTTTTCATTCACGGTCGCATCATAAACCATGTTTGCTATACTATTTGCAAGCACAGCAAAACCTGTGGACGCAAAAACATTTGCTACCACTAGCGTGATTGCAATCAATCGTTTCAAATTAAATTGGTTTTTCATAGTTTTTCCCCTTGAAGAATTCCCTCTCTAATTCTTACCCTTTTTATATTTTATTTTGCCAATTATATGGCAACCCTACAAGCGAAGGATAATCTTCGCTTGCATACGTTAACACATAATTGTTGTTAATTATATCTCATCGTTTTGCAAGCACCTGTTGCCTTATCAAATACATATTTTATATTTTCAATTACTACTTCTCCGCCTTCTTTCATAGTCCCATCTTCAGTTAGATAATAATACTTTCCGTCATACTCTATAAGTCCTGTTTGTGGTATCCCATACTTGTCAAAGTAATAATAATGTCCATCTATCATAAACCAGTTTGATGGCGGAACTTCAAGTCTTGTTCCATCTGGCATATCAAAATATTTTACAAAATATCTTTCTCCTGTATCGTAAACTTTCCATTTTCCATCTTTGTTAGATACATGATTCTTTGCACCTAATACCGTCAATTTTTCTGTTGGTACTTCTCCACTAATAAGTGCTCCTGTCTCTTTATCAAATGTATAAGTTTTTTTTTCTATCACTACTGTTCCTTTTACAAGTTCTCCTCTTGAGTCGCTCTCTGTAGACATAAGGTAATATTCTCCATCACTCTTAAGCCAACCAGTAATCATACATCCATCTCTATCTACTGCATACCATACTTTTTTACCCTGTGCATTTTCTGTGTTAATCCATTGATCAGTATAGGTAGTGCATGTGCCATCATCATTTGTATTTTCAAACTTCCATGCATTTTCTTCTGGTACATAATTCCATGATCCTGAAATTTCTTTACTTTCAGTTGTCTCTTTTACTGGTATCACTTCACCGAGTGAATTAATTTGTTTGCCACCTGGAGACATCACCATACCATCAACAAAATATGTAGTTCCGTCTGGCAATGTGATAGAACCATCTGGGTGATGCACAATTCCATCAGCATCTTTAGTAGTTCCATCTGGTAGAGTTGTGGAACCATCAGCATGATAAATTGTCCCCATCGGGTCTTTTACATCTCCGTTTAGATAATATATAGTTCCATTTGTTGTAGTTACAGAACCATCTTGATTATAAATGTTTCCATATATGTCTTTTACTTCTCCGTTTGGATACACAGTTATTCCATTTGCATATGTGTAGCTTCCATCATCATTTATCTTATCTCCTAAAGAAATAATCTCAGATTTATTTTGTGATTCATCTTTTATATTATCTTCA
>JAFXWR010000198.1 GCA_017542725.1 Lachnospiraceae bacterium
ACAGCTCCAGCAAAAGATACAGGGAGTATAGAAGATATACCTAGAAGAAAATTTGCAGATGTTACAATACAAGATAGAGTATATGAAAAATGGAATTATATATATAGTGAAGAGGAGCCAGAATTTTTAGCAATAAGAAGAACTAATTCTATAACAAATATTTATGATAATTATTATTGGGAAAAAGTTCAAAATGGCAATAAAGAATATTGGACATTATACTTTTATGATAGGGACTTGGGGCAAAATGAATATTTTAGAAGAAGAAATGATTATAGAAAAGCAAGTGATGGCTTTTATAGAGTTGATGGAAAAGTTTATTATTTTTATGGCGAATATATGTATGTAGGAAAACTAAAAGATGAATATGATACTATATATGAATTCGGAGAAGATGGAGCAATGATAAAAAAGACTGAGTAGAATTTTACTCAGTCTTTATTTCTATATAGTTAAATTTAAGTTTACTAAGTTTCAATACTTCTGCCTCTCTTGTGTGGCAGGTAAATACTATGATTTGACCTTTGTAGTTTTCTGATAGGAATTTTAATGCATAAGAAAGTCTTTCATTATCATACATAGCAAAACAGTCATCAAAAATAAGTGGTAGAATTTCATTATTTCCTTGTATTAATTCAGCAGTTGCGAGCCTTATAGCAAGATAAATTTGATCCATCGCACCACCACTTACTTGCTCAAGAGGGATAACTCTTTCTTCTGTATTAATATTAATATTTAAAGAGTCATCAACATTTAGAGAATTATATGCACCATGTGTTAAGCCGTCAATATAGTCACTCGCTTTTTTATTTAAATAAGTTCCAAACATGATTTTAACTTTTGAAGCAAGTTCATTTAGCATATCCATAGCAAGAGTTATTCCATCTATTTCTTTTTGTATTTCATCATTATATTCAACATCTTTTTTTAATTTATCGGCATTTGCTTTTTGAATATTTAGAGTATTTATTCTTTGATCGATTTCAAATTGTTTTCTTTGCTCTGCTTTCATTTCTTCAAGATATTCATCTTGTTTATCAAATAATTCTTTATTTTGCTCTTTGATTTGTTTTATAGTTTCTTTATCATTGTTGATGACATTTATAAGGTCATACATTCTTTTTATATGCAGCTTGAAATTATTCATATTTTCATCATTAACGACAGGAGTCCCAATTTGGTGAGCGAAAATTTCAGATAAGGTTTCAGTCATATCTTCAATAGTTTCTGAATTTTTAAAATCAGATATAAGATTAAACAAACCTATAGCAAACAGCATTATAGAAATACAATATAAAATTCCTATAAGCGGTGCAGGATTAATATTGATAGTCAATATAAAGTTAGTGATGGCAGGTAGTGCCTCTGCCATATTTGCTATTCTTAAAAAAGTTGCAATTTGTGGATATGAGATTACAAGGACTATAGTATTAAAAGTTGCAATAAATAGGCTTATGATAAGAATTAGACTATCTTTAATAATGAGAATGGATTTTTTGTTCGCATTTTTTTTCATCATAGTGTAATCCATAAATAGTCTTTCTGTTTCAAGTTTTAATGTATCTATAGTTATTTTATCTTCAAAACCATTTTGCCTCAAAAAAGTAGTATTTGATTCAATTTGATGTGTAAGCCTATCTATAACTTGATTATTAGATTTAAGTTTTTCTATATTTTTTGATTTTTCATCATTTATTTTTGGAAGTTGATTATTATATGTATCATTTGACAATTCTCTTTCAAGATTTTTTATGTTACCAAGTTGTTTATTGTATGCTACAGTTGCATTTTTAATCATTTTATTCTCAAAATCATTTTTTTGTTGTTTTAAAAAAGTTAAGGCAGATAAAGTATTAATAGACATATCTCCAGAAGTATTTAAATTTGCTATATATTTTTTTAATTCTGAAATCATTACACTTTCAGTAGCACTTTTAAACTGACCTATGCTTAT
>JAFXWR010000199.1 GCA_017542725.1 Lachnospiraceae bacterium
TTAGGATCATTAAAATATTGCGCGCCTTTATTTTCAAACCATTTCATATCTGGGTCAAAAAAGTGAGAAACCCTTATTTCTTTATCTGCTGCAGTAGCAAATCGTATGTAGCTTATTCCTCCCATAAAAGATGGTTCTTTTACAAGTTCAACACTTATAATGCTCTTTATGGGTATCCTTTTATCACCCCGCCCTCTAACTCTTGAAGCAAAAAACCCCATTACTCCTTCTCTTCTAATAATTATAACATTTTTTTCTACACTTACAGTTCCATTTCTACCTTCTAAAAATATAATACTTTTACTACTACTGCTATCGCTATTCATAATATTTTCATCATTTATGCCTTGTTTTTCTAAAACATTATTATCGTTTTTTTCATTAATATCAGGGTTGTTATCTTTCTCGTTACTTAACATATTGGCAAAAGCCCATAATACTATACCAATCAATACCCAAATTATTATGTTCATGTTTTCCCCCTATTCAATTGTTAGGCAAAGTGCTAACATACTTGTATTTTTTCTCTTTCAACACAAAATAAAACTTTGTGATTTATATATTTTAAAATTTTTACTTTTTTACTTATATTGTTGTTCAAGATGTTCTCCAAATGCAAGCAATACTGTACTAAGCGTTAATCCAAACATAAGACTTCCTAACCAAACAAAAATACCTATAAACACATGTGATGCATTCCATGGATCTTGTATCATATATGCATACCAAATAAATATAGATGCAATTGCAGAGAAATAAATAAAAAAGTTTCCTAAAAAATACAATCCTGCTCCATGTTGTGATTTCATAAAATAATACCTCCTTTTTTTCGCCCTCAAATAAAAAGCCCAGAGGCTGAACCCCTGAGCGAAAATTGTGAGTTCAGCCGCCAAGCCAATCAAATATCATAATCCCACGAGAATACAATATCGAACTCACATTTTTACTATATTAAAAATGTGCTCGTGGGCATAATGATACAAATCATTATTCCAATAAAAAATATTTAATTGACTTGGCAACTTTCATTATACCATATTTCTAGCAAAATAAATAGTGAATTTATACATATTTTTTCACCTTTTTCCACAATAAAAAAGCGACCATTTGGTCACACATGGTCGCCCCATTATTTAATTCAATAAAAAATAAAGAGATTCTTCTAATTATTTATACTCTTTCATTTTCTTTTCAAGATATTTAAAATTACAACATCTTTGTTTTAACTTATTGTTGCTTGGCAACTTGTCATAGAGATTATAAATTCTCTTTGCTTTTTTATAAATTATTTCTTTATTTTCTTTTTTATTGCACCAATTAATTTGATCTTGAATTAAATTTTTATACTTAATATCATCAATGTCATCAGCATCATTAATCTTATATTCAACTTCAGTTAATAATTTGTCAAAGTTTTCTTTTGTTATTGGTATCATATCATTTAAATTAATTATGCCTTTTTCGCCATCATCAATAAGTACAATATCAGTGTGACTTTTCATTGTTATATCAAATTTCCTTTTGGGACTTTTCAATGGTGCAAAATATAAACATTGTTTCATTTCCAACACAATGCCAATGTAAGGTCTTTTATGCTTATCATTCTCTTTAACATTATAGTCAATATTAGATTCAAATTGCTTTAAAAAATCTATATATTTATTATCTATATTATATATTTTTAACATTTTGCCTCCACAAAAAAATACCACAATTAGGTTATGGCTCCCTCTTTTTTAACTCCACTTTATAGGTTGTGGCTCCCTCTTTTTTAACTCCACTTTATAGGTTGTGGCTCCCTCTTTTTTGTTGCCATTTTATTTGTGGTATATAAATAATTGTAACACATAAATTTCAAAAGTCAATATATGTTTTTTCTTCTTATTTTTTCAAATACACCAGAAGCACCGATATATCTGCTGGACTCACCCCTGAAATTCTTGATGCCATACCAATGTTTTCCGGTCTAAACTTTTTAAGTTTTTGTCTTGCCTCTATTCTTAGGTTTATTACTTTATCATAATCTAAATCTGTAGGAATTTTTTTTCCTTCCATCTTTTTGAAACTTTCAACCTGCTGCATTTCACGAGCAATATATCCTTCATACTTTATCTCTATTCCAACTTGCTCTGACACTTCTTTTGGCAAATGTGGTCTTGCTTCATCAATTTCTGCGATTATCTCATATGAAAGTTCTGGACGTTTGCAAAGGTCAGCAAGAGTCACTCCGCTCATTAGTTCCGTTGTGCCATTTGCTTTTAAGAAATTATTTATTTTTTCATTTGCACCTACATGAGTATTTTTAAGACGCTCAACTTCTTTAGTTATCATTTCTTTTTTATTATTTACATAATCAAGTCGCTCTTTTGAAATGAGCCCTATCTCATAGCCAATCTCTGTTAGCCTTAAATCTGCATTATCTTGACGAAGAAGAAGCCTGTACTCTGCACGACTCGTCATCATACGATATGGCTCAGTCGTATCCTTTGTCACAAGGTCATCAATCAAAACTCCAATATAACCATCTGACCTCTTAAGTATGATAGGCTCTTTTCCTTGCATGAGCCTTGCCGCATTTACACCTGCCATAAATCCTTGGCAAGCTGCTTCCTCATAACCTGAAGAACCATTTATTTGGCCCGCGCCAAAAAGCCCCGCAATATTTTTAAATTCAAGCGAAGGCTTAAGCTCTGTCGAATCTATCAAATCATATTCAATTGCATAAGCATTTCGAACGATAACCGCATTTTCAAAACCTGGCATTGTTTTATACATTTGGTGCTGCACATCCTCAGGAAGAGAAGAGCTCATACCAGATAAATACATCTCATTTGTATAAAGACCTTCAGGTTCTACAAAAATCTGATGGCGATCCTTATCTGGAAACTTCATCACCTTATCTTCAATCGACGGACAATATCTTGGACCCGTTCCCTCTATCACACCAGAGAAGAGAGGAGAGCGGTCAATATTTTTTCTTATGATGTCGTGAGTTGTCTCGTTTGTATATGTAAGCCAGCAACTAACTTGTTCTTTTTGAATGCTGTCTGGGTCAGTAGAAAACGAAAATGGCACAATTGGCACATCACCTTTTTGCTCCTCCATCTTAGAAAAATCAAGCGACCTCTTATCTATACGAGCAGGAGTTCCTGTCTTAAATCTTTTAATTGTTATTCCTTCTTTTAACAAACTTTCAGTAAGATGATTTGCTGCCTTAAGTCCATTTGGTCCTGTATGTTCTATAACATCTCCATAAAGACAACGAGCATTTAAGTAGACACCTGTAGCAAGGACTACAGTCTTCGCATAATAAATAGCTCCAGAAACTGTCTTGACGCCGATAACTTTCTTAGGGCTCGCAATGCTCGCCCCTACACCTTTTTCATTCGCCCCTACATCATCGTATGGGCGAGTTTCACGAGCCCCAATTTCTTCAGTAATGAGTTCCGCTACTTCAGCTTGGCGAATTGTTAGGTTCTCCTGGTTTTCAAGAGTCCTTCTCATTTCCCTTGTGTACCACTGCTTATCAGCCTGAGCACGAAGTGAATGAACTGCAGGACCTTTGCTACAGTTTAACATCTTCGATTGTATAAATGTCTTGTCGATACATTTACCCATCTCTCCACCAAGTGCATCTATCTCGCGAACTATATGGCCCTTGCTGCTTCCTCCGATATTTGGATTACAAGGCATAAGAGCAATACTGTCAACTGACACAGTAAATACAATCGTCTTAAAACCAAGACGAGAAAGAGCAAGTGCCGCCTCACATCCAGCGTGACCAGCACCAACGACTACGGCATCGTAATTTTCTTCTATTATGTTTTTATCTTTATTTGCCATAAATTTTAATTTTACAACTTATAATTATAAATGTCTATTATTTTATTAAACATTTTCCGTAGGGGCGAGCACTGCGAGCCCTCTTCCCATAGGGGCGAACGCTTGCGGAGCACTTTTGTGGTTTTGACAAATTTTATGGCAAAAATATTGACAAATACTATAAATTTGATATAATTATATAAAATTTATATAATATTGTAGGTAATATACTATAAATATTAATATAGTTTATTCTTATGGAGGTCATTATGGTAAATGTGAATATAAGAATGGATAACGAACTTAAAGAGCAGTTTGCAGATTTCTGCGACAATATAGGGCTTAGTATGTCAAGCCTCTTTAATGTTTTCGCAAAAAAGGTTGTAAAAGAGAAGAAGGTTCCTTTTGATTTGACTTACAACGAAGATCCATTTTACAGCGAGTCAAACATGAAGTGGCTAGAAAAATCTATAAAACAATTTGAAGAAGGCAAATATGCGGCACACGATATAATAGAGGTGTAGTATATGGAAAAAATATGGACTGACCTTGCCTGGGAACAATATACTAGTCTATTAAACGAAAACAGAAAAATGATTAAAAAAATAAACGACCTACTAAAAGACATAGAAAGAAACGGTTTGTTAAAAGGTATAGGTAACCCCGAGCCATTAAAAGATAATTTATCAGTTTATTATAGTAGACAAATAAACGAAAAGGATAGATTGATATATAAATTTGTAGATAACAAATTGTTAATCACTCAATGCAAAGGCCACTACGACGATAAATAAAAAATGCTAAGCAACTTACTTAGCATTTTTATTTACTTTTATTCTTTTACCGCTCCGCCCAGAGTCATTAGCTGATCTAAATACTTTTCACAATCTTTTGAACAAACCGTATGTGTTTCTTTTTTAGATTTTTCATTGATCATGTGCCATGTAACATCGTAACATTGTTTTCTCTGTCCGCACACTTCGCAATTGGCAAGTCTTGTAGGTTTACTACAACCAACAATTCCAGATACTAACACCGTACTTAAAAATAACAATAATACTTTTTTCATAAAAACCTCCTAAATAAATTATTAATAATTATTTCTTTAATCAAAACATTGTTGTTTATTTCATAAGTTTGCTTATCCTATAGAGAAAACATCATCAGTGGCTATATGCAAATGACCATCACTCCATGCTTGTCGTTTCATTTGTGTCTCTTTGTTTTTTCTATCATATTCTATTACAAAGGCACAAAATGAACTACTTTCTTGGAAATAATCACTGGCATATAAATTAGACCCATTTAATACAATTGTGATTTTTTCTTCCGTATATTTAATACTATGCTTATCTAAATTTACAGACGAAACTGCATTATATTTATCTGATAAAACCTCTTCATCTTTCAATCGTTCAATTAATTGAAAGGCCAACTCTTCTATTTGACTATTAATTATATCCGCTTCCTCCGCATCTATTCCTCCAACAACAGGTACCGATATAGAAATTTCACAATGGTCAACTTCATAGTTATCGTTTGGGCTTGTCCAATTATATTCGTAATGATCCGTAAATTTTTTCGTATCAACAATTTTTGCTTCTTTACTTTTTTCACTTACTGTTTGTAATGTTTCGGACACATCACTTTCTACCATTATTTGTTCAGTAGTTGGTTGAAGTTGTGCATTTGTTTGTGGTTGTGTGCTTATTTGAGTAGTTTCTTGTATTATAGAACTTTCTATAGGTTTTGTTGCATTTGTTTCCTGCGTTTTAATATTTTGTTGTTGCACGTATTTATTATTTGTTCTCGTTGTTACTCTATTCTTATTTGATGAACCAAAGTTTCCAGAGAATATAGAAATCAAAAGCCATATTAATAATATTGCAACGCCTATACTTACAACTATTATTGATACATTTTTAATAATTTTGGATTTATCATTTTGATTTTCCCACTTTAATGTTTTTAATTCTTCAAATGCAGTAACTAAAAAAGCGAAGCACCAACACATTGCCCCCCACCACAACTTTAATCCCGCAATTATCAAACTAATAACCATCTTTACTATTTCAAAAACCAATAATATTGCACTCCACATAATATGCTCCTTTCTTTTTCGCCCCAAATAAAAACTCGCAGGCAGAGCCCACGAGCGAAAAGTGAGCTCTTGCTGCGAGACAGGATATCAATTACCTCAATAGGTTAATTTTAAGCCCACATTTTACCAAGTATGACCTATTGAAGTAATACAAAAAGCTTGCACAAAAAGTGCAATAAAAAATTGATATCTTTCTCGCACTTATAATATTATCATAATTAACAATTTGTTGCAACAAAAAGCGTTTCATTAAGTTTTTGTTTCTATAATACCTTTTTAGTGCTATAATATAACAAAACAACAAGAGTAACCAGCCTATGAAAAAACCCAACATAAACTTAATACTTTATCTTATCTCTCTATTAATAATGGGATCACACGGCATCGTTGCGCACTTTATACCGCTTAGCAGCATAGAAATAGTTTTTTTAAGAACTGTTATCGGAAGCTTGGTCCTTATAATAGTAAGCATTGTCCATAGAGAAAAATACTTATGCCTTAAAGACCGGCATGATGTTTTGTTTCTATTTTTGTCTGGGCTTGCACTCGGTGCTGGTTGGATATTTTTGTTTGAAGGATATAGAACTGCTGGCGTAAGCATATCAACTGTTTTATACTATCTTGGACCTATGATTGCTATGCTTCTATCGCCAATATTTTTTAATGAAAAATTAACTAAAGAAAAAATTCTTGGTGCCATCATTGTATTCATTGGAGTCTTATTACTAAATCCAAACTTTTCTGGCGACCCAAGTAAGATATATGGACTCTTTTGTGGCTTCATGTCAGGAATACTTTATGCCGTAATGGTTTTATTCAATAAAAAAATTAAAAATGCAACAGGTATAGAAAACACTACCTGCCAACTTGTATCAAGTTTTTTTCTCGTGACAATATTTTTATTTTTGACATCTGGCATTCACATAAAAATTATAGGGACCGCTTGGATTCCAGTTTTATGGATTGGTATTATCAATACCGGAGTTTCTTGTTTCTTTTATTATTCAACCATTCCAAAGCTTCCTATATCAACTATTGCAATTTTTTCTTACCTTGACCCTGTATCAGCAGTAATTTTTTCTACAATCTTACTTGGTGAAAAGTTGCAACTATTACAAATCTTAGGTATCATATTTATAATAGGTGGTGTGGCATTTTCACAACTCTATCCACTATTACACACAAAGAAACTTAATTAAGGGCTCGCAAAGCTCGCCCCTACAATTGGGCGGATAGTATCCGCCCCTACGAAAGTGTAATATAATCTATATTCCTATAACAAAGGAGTCAACAATATGAAAAACTGTCTTATTGTAATTGATATGCAAAATGATTTTATCACAGGCTCTCTTGGCTCTAAAGAAGCTGAAACCATAGTTCCTCGTGTGAAAGAACGAATTGAAAAAGCTATCAAAGATAGTGAAGATATTTATTTTACAAAAGACACCCACTACGAAAATTATATGGACACAAAAGAAGGCGAATTCCTTCCAGTAAAACACTGCATAGAGGGAACTAAAGGTCACGACATTTGCGACACTCTTAAACCTTTTGAAAAAAATGCAAAAGAAATATTTATCAAAAATACTTTTGGATTTAAAGATTTTCCAAAGTATCTAGCCGACTACGATAAAATAACTTTCGTAGGCCTTTGCACTGACATCTGTGTAGTAAGTAATGCTATACTAATCAAAGCGTTTTTTCCTGAAAAGAATATCGTAGTCGAAAAGGATTTGTGTGCTGGGACTAGCACTGAAAACCACGATGCTGCATTAAAGATTATGAAGGCCTGCCATATAGTTATTTCGTAATTGATTTTTTACATTTGCTTATGTTTTGTCAAAAAAGAAATTAACCTTGGTTTAATCTCTCTAATTAAAACATTTCACTTTTTCTTAATATATAACACTTGATTTTTTTTTGCAATGTGCTATCATAATAAAGTATTATTTAAGGAGGCGTTTAAGACATGAACATTACAGATGTAAGAATCAGAACAATGGAAAAGGAAGGCAAGATGAAAGCAATCGCTGCTATAACTATTGATGGAGTATTCGTAGTTCACGATATCAAAGTTATTGAAGGCGACAATGGTTTATTCATCGCTATGCCATCAGTAAAGAGAAAAGATGGAGAGTTTAAAGATATTGCTCATCCAATCAATTCAGAGACAAGAGAAATGATTCAAAAGACAATCATCGACAAGTACAATGAGGTACTTGCAGCAGGACCACAAACAGTTTAATAACTCATTGTCCGGTCTTAAAAAATAGAGCGAGCCATTGGCTCGCTTTTTTTTACAAAATTTTTTATTGAAGAACAAATCCACCATTAGGAGAAATAATTTGACCTGTAAGATATGGTGCTGTAAGAATATATGAAAGTGCTCCTGCTATATCAGATACATCTCCTATGAAGCCTTCTGGTATAGTTGATGCAAGTGCTTTTAATTCATCTTGATTTACTCCTCTAAGCATATCTGTCATAATCATACCTGGAGCAATTGCATTTACTCTTACACCTCTTCCCGCAAACTCAAGTGCAAGAGCACGAGTTAATCCTATAATTCCTGACTTCGATGCACAGTAGTCGGCCTGGTTGATAACTCCTGTAAGACCACCTACTGAAGAAGTGTTTACTATACAGCACTGAGAATCTTTACTTGAGTGATTAATCATATGTGGAAGCACAAGATGTGTCATATGAAGAAAACTCATAAGGTTTGTATTTATAACATTTTCATATTGTTCTCTCTTTATATCTATCCAGTTACAATTATTTGTGATGCCTGCGTTATTTACTAAGACGTCTATTTTGTCACCAAATTTTTCTACTGTAGACTTTACTAAATTTTCACAATCTTCATATTTACTTACATCTGCCTTCACAACTAAAGTTTCTACACCATAATCTTTGTTGATTTTGGCTGCTAAATTATCCGATAGAACTTTTGATGAATCGCTTCGATAATTTATAACGACATTATATCCAAGTTCTCCAAGTTTGAGAGCCATTGCTTCTCCTATGCCTCTAGAACCACCTGTAATAATTGATACTTTTCCCATATTTCACCTCACTAATTTAATATTTCTAACAAAGCATTTTATCACTTTTATCAATATAAATCAACTTTTACGAAAACTCTTTCTCTTTTTGTTTTGTTTATTATTAATCTACTTATGTAAATGTCTATACATTTTATTCTCTTGCTATGCTATAATTATAATGTGATAAACATTGATGACACAATTTGTGCAATTGCCACAGCTCTTAGCCCTGCTGGCATTGGCATCATAAGAATTTCTGGGAATGAGGCAGTAAAAATTGTCTCAAATATTTTTGTGAACTCAAAAAAAGAAAAAATTGCTTTAAACGAATCTCACAAAATTCATTATGGTTATATTTACGATGGAAAGAATGATAACTTAATAGATGAAGTTTTGGTTCTGACTATGTTTAAACCAAAATCTTATACTGCAGAAGATGTAATTGAAATTCAATGCCACGGAGGTCTTCTTGTTTTAAAAACCATATTGAATCTCTTAGTTGAAAATGGCGCAAGGATTGCAGAACCAGGAGAGTTTACGAAAAGAGCCTTCTTAAATGGCCGTATAGATTTATCTAAAGCAGAATCTGTAACAGACATTATAATGTCAAAAAATAATTATGCTCTTAAAGCAAGTTTCAATCAATTAAGAGGAAATCTCTCAGAAAAACTAAACACTTTTAGAGAAGAAATTTTAGAGGCAACTGCATTTATAGAAGCCTGCCTTGATGACCCAGAGCACATGTCTGTTGACGGATTTAAACCAGTTCTCAAAACCAAATGCGAAAAAATAATTACCGAACTTAATACTATCATAAAAAACTATGACAATGGTAAACTTATAAAAGAGGGCATCAACACAGTTATCTTAGGAAAACCAAATGTCGGAAAATCGAGTCTTCTTAACACTCTATTAAACGAAGACAGAGCAATCGTCACAGATATTGCTGGCACAACTCGCGACACCATAAAAGAAAGCATTAATTTAAATGGCATTACTTTAAATATCATTGACACAGCTGGTATAAGAAATGAAGATAACATTGACACAGTAGAAAAAATAGGAATAGATAGAGCAAAGAGCGAAGCAGAAAATGCAGACCTTATTATCCTAGTCCTTGACTCATCAAGACCACTTGATAAAAACGACGAAGAACTTATTGCTCTTTGCAAAACTCTAAACAAAAAAACCATCACCCTGTTAAACAAATCTGACCTATGTAGTAGCGCTCATTTGAGCGAGCCTCACATCAACTTCTCTACTAAAACAAAGATTGGTTTGCACGAACTCACCACCACTATAGAAAAAATGTTTATAAACAAAGATTTGGATTTCAACAACGAGATTTTTATCTCAAATGAAAGACAGCTCCAGTCAATAAAAAGTGCAAAACTCTCTCTTCTAAATGTTTTATCTTCTATAGAAAAAGACGTATCAGAAGACTTTCTCACTATTGATTTGACAGATGCTTATACTCATTTATCTCAGGTCTTAGGAATAGAAGTTACAGATGACTTAGTAAATGAAATTTTTTCAAAATTCTGTATGGGCAAATAAAAAGGGCGGATGATATCCGCCCCTACAAAGTACGACTAAATGTCGTCCACTACAATTATCTCTTGTATTTTACAACTACGTGCCTATCTTTATCTAAGCCTACAGAGGTTGTCTCTATATTTCTCTCTTTTTGAAGAACCGAATGAATAATTCTTCTCTCATAAGATGACATTGGCTCAAGTTCATAATCTTTATGTGTTTTTCTTACATTGTTTGCAACTGATTTTGCAAGTGACTCAAGAGTTTTATTTCTCTTATCTCTATAGTTCTCACTGTCAATTCTTATTCTAACTCTGCTGCTCTTTCCATTATTTACTACTATGTTTACAAGATGTTGTATAGCATCAAGAGTTTGACCGTGCTTTCCTATAACGACTCCCATCTTTTCACCACTTATGTTTAAAACCAATGTATTTGAATCAACATTTGCAGTATAGCTCATATTTATTTCTGTGTTGAACTCTTTGAAAATAGGTGTTAAAAAAGTTTTAACTTCGTTAAATACTTCTTCAGGGTCTCTTGTCATCTTTTCTTCTTTTTTAGCAAAGCCTTTGCTTGTTGAAACTTTTTCTGATTTAAATTCATATACACCTGATGAATTTTCAACTAACTTCTCTTTTTTATTTACACTATTCTTTTTATAATTCTCTTCCTTGTCATCCTTCTTATATGCTTCAATTATAAATGGCTTAGCACCTATACCAAGAAATCCCGAACTTCCTTCTTGCTTCACTTCATAAGATAAATTATCGCTTGTAGTTGAAAGTTCTATCATCGCATTATTTATTGCTTCATCAAGTGTTTCACCTTTTGCTTCTATTCTCATCTCTATCTCCTATTTACCATTTTTCTCATTATATTTTTGTACCATGTTTGCTTTTGCAAATAATGAATCTGGATTTGCTTCATTTTCAAAATAGTACTTGTCTGCTTTTTCTACCAATTCTTTTTGGCTATTTACAAGCTCTTCTCTTGCATTTTCTTTTCTCTCTATATTTTCTTCCATCTTCTTAATGTTATTTGCTGCTTGAGCTTCATTTATAGGTGGAAGTCCTTTTTTTGCTCTCTTCTTATTTGCTTTCTCTATATTCTCTTTAATCATCTTATCCATATCGAGATTCTCAAGTCGCTTGTTTACTATAACCTGAGTTATGACCATAAATACAGAAGTTGCTATCCAGTAAATACCGATACCTGTCGCAAATCCCCAGCAGAAAACTGCAGACATTATAGGCATCATTATATTCATTGAATTCATTGTTTGCTGCATTGTGTCGTTTTCATTTTCGGCATTTAACTTGCTCTTGTTTTGCTTTTGCATAAGCCATATAGATAGGTATTGTGAAAGAGCTGCAAGTATAGGCACAAGAATATAAGGTGATGCAAATCCAACAGCACTTGGTGCTGTAGAAAGGTTTAAACCACAAAAAGAATTCGCCTGTTCAATCAATTCATATTTTGGAGCAACCATACTTTGGATTTCAGTAGAAAATTCAGATATAAGTTGTGTAAATTGTGATGGATTTAATTTATAAAGAAAATCTATTATGAAATTCTTTTGAACTTCTACTGTTCCCTCAAAATTATGAAGTTGCTTTTCAAGGCTTATAAGTTTATCTAAACCATTTGCCTTGTGAAAATCTGTAAGTTTTTGTATTGCTGCTGAATCTGTAAGTAATGTATCCACTATATCCATAAACTTTTCTTTTATAGCAGGTACATAAGCCGGCACATTCATTATTACTCTATAGAGAGCAAAAATTATTGGCATTTGAATAAGAAGTTGCACACAGTTACCAGTCATTGATGTTCCATATTTCTCATACACAGCTTTTATTTCAGCCTGTTGAGCCATCATAGACTGTTGATCTTGCCTTCCTTCATATTTTGCCTGTATTGCCTTTATTTCTGGTTGGATAATCGCCATAAGTTTTGACGACTTTTGTTGTCTAACTGTCGATGGATATAAAAGAAGTCTTGTGATAAGAGTAAAAATAATTATAGCAACTCCAATATTTCCAAGACCAAATTTATCAAGAGCAATATATATTCCATTCATCAAGTAACCAAAAAGTGTCGATATTGGTCCAAGTAATCCATCGTGAGCCGTTAAAAATAACATCTATCTATCCTCCTTTGGGCTCGTAGTATTCGCCCCTACAATTGGCTATGCCAATCTTATGGTACGGGATCGTAACCACCTTTTGAAAAAGGATTACATCTAAGTATTCTCCAAAAACCTAAAGCGCTTCCTCTTATAGCTCCATATTTTTCTATTGCTTCTTTTGTATAATTAGAACAACTTGGTGTGTATGGACATTTTGCAAAAAGTGAAAGAGTTGGAGAAATATATTTTTGATATAGTTTTATAAAATATATTAATACTTTCTTCATGTAATTTATTTTTTTAAGATCCCATGTTTTTTACACAATTTTAAAAAGTCTTCTTTTAATTTAAAAAACTCTATCTTGTCAGAACCTACTCTTAAAACTACTATAATATCTATTCCATTTTCTATACTGTCTTGATTCTCTCTAAATATTTCTCTTATTCGTCTTGAAAGAGTATGTCTTACAACAGAATTTCCAACTTTATGTGATACAGAAATCCCAAGTCGGTTACTTTCCATATCACTGTTTTTCGAAACATACATTACAACATTTTTTGTTGCAAAAGAATTTTTTTCTTCGTAAATTTTTTTAAAATCACTATTTTTTTTTATTGAGTTTTTCATTTTTTTTATGCCACAATAAAAAATGGTCCGTTAAGACCAAGATTTGAAAGTTAAACTGTTAATTGCTTTCTACCTTTAGCACGTCTTGCAGATAAAACCTTTCTCCCATTTGCTGTGCTCATTCTAGATCTAAAGCCATGAACTTTCAATCTCTGTCTCTTTTTTGGTTGAAGTGTCATTTTTGCCATATTCATCTACCTCCTATTAATTTTTGGGCATACAAATACCCTTAAAACTTCTAAAAGCTTTTTATAAAATTGTGCAAATACCAAAAAATTATAGTGTTTTTTGCCATTTTTGTCAATATTATAAATGCTTACTTTTTTAGTGTTAATAAATTGTTGGTAATTTTTGTTTTTATTGATATATCTACTATAATAGATTATCTATTTATAATAATTAAATTTTAATAAGTTATTAACTAAAAATTGTTAAAAAAAATGAGTTTTCCACCGAATTTTTAGCGTTTTTCTCTTGAAAAATATCTTTTTTTCAATTATAATATACACGAAATGTCGAAGAATTTTGAAAAACTTAACTCAAACTGGAATGAATTATTGCTTCAAATGAAGGACGATTTTGATATTAGCGACCATGTATTTAGTGCTTTTATAAAAGATGTTCTAAAACCAGTAAAATTAGAGAAAAATACACTTTACATAGAGGTTCCTGAGGAGGGCTATATTAGCTTTTTACAAAATAGAGTCCTTTCTCAACTTAGAATTGCCGTATCCCATGAAACCGGCATACCTACAGAGGACCTAGAAATCATCTTTAAGGCGAAAAATTCGTCTTTAAATAAAATAAAAAATGAAAACGAGGATTTTGTATCTCTTTTAAAAGCAGCAGGCATAAATGACCCTCTAAACACTTTTGAAAATTTTGTTCAAGGTCAGTCCAATGCCATTGCTTATGCTACCAGTATTGCCGTTGCCGAACACCCAGGAGAAAATTACAATCCTCTCTTTTTATCTGGAAAAACAGGTCTTGGAAAAACTCACTTGATGCAAGCTATTGCTAATTATGCATTAAAGAAAAATCCTAATTTAAATGTTTTGTATACAACTTGTGAGAAATATGTTCAAGAATTTGTTGATAGTTTACAAAAACACACTATTACAGACTTTAAAAACAAATATAGAAATGTTGATATTTTGTTAATAGATGATATTCATATGCTTGAAGGAAAAGAACAAACACAAGAAGAATTTTTCAATACTTTTAATGCCCTTTATGAAAATAAAAAACAAATTGTTTTAACTTCTGACAAACCAGTAAAAGAACTTGGAATGAAAAATTTTATGGAAGAAAGACTTAAATCAAGATTTTCTTGGGGTACTACTTGTGAATTATATTTACCTGATTATGAGACAAGAATGGCAATTCTCCGTAAAAAAGAAGAAAACAGACATCCTGAGTTTAAAGTTGACAATGAAGTTATAAAATACATTGCACAAAATGTAAAATCAAATATTAGAGAACTTGAATCTTCTTTAAATAATATTATTTTATATTCTAAAATTATAAAAAAACCTGTCGATATAAATTTAGCAAAAGAAAGATTATCTGATATAAAAAATAAGGATGAT
This sequence comes from Lachnospiraceae bacterium, assembly GCA_017542725.1. Next base: position 14,852 of record JAFXWR010000199.1, read on the forward strand.
AAAAAATTAACTCCAGAAAGAATAACAAATGTAGTTTGTGAGTTTTTTGGAGTAAATATACTTGATGTTTGTGGACCAAAAAGAAATAGGGAATTCGTATATGCTAGAGATATAGCTATATACCTATGTAGAGATCTTATAAAAGATATAACTCAAGAAAAAATAGGTGAGTTTTTTAATAGAGACCACAGTACTGTTATTAATTCTTGTCAGAAAATTGAAAATAAATTAAAAACAGAAGAAGATTTAAAAGAAAATATAAAAAATATAAAAGAAAAAATGTTATTATAAATTATTTTTAAA
>JAFXWR010000200.1 GCA_017542725.1 Lachnospiraceae bacterium
AAAATGGAAAAATGAGAGAAAATTTTTGTTTTTATGGTTGATAATATCAGTTGTCTTATGCTTTGGCAAAAGATTTTTAACCAAACCAGATGATGGTTATCAATGGGTCAAAACTAATTGCTCTAACTGTGGTAAGAATGTATTTTGCGAAGTAACATATTATACTGACTATTTTCCTTGGCGAGAAGGATTATTTATAGATGGGCCTTTTTATATATGTTCAGATAAATGTGATGAATTATATAGGGAAAAAAGAAAAGAAAAAAAACAACCATGGGAAAATAAGAAAAGAATTACAGAAAGTGGAAAATATCGTTAGGGGGGAGTTATGTATTGTAAAAATTGTGGATATGAAATAGCAGATGATAAAATGTTTTGCCCAAATTGTGGTAGCGCAATTTCAAATAAACAAAATCAAAAAATAAATGCAATTGATATTATAGGAATAATACTTAGCATTGGCTGGATGATATTTGCATTCCAAGTATTGTTTATATATGGTATTCAAGAATTACCATTTCAATTTAAATCCGAATCATGGACATACCACAGTGTATATGCATTGAATAAAGGTATTCACGATACGATAGCATTTTTTTGTGGTACAGCGCCATTGGTAGTAAGTATTAAAAATATAGTTGTAAAAATAATTAATAGATAAAAAACTTATAAAGTGTTGTGTGTAATGGGTAAGGATTTTTTATTAAATTTTAATCATAAAAAAAGAAATATAAAAGAACATTTAGCATTTAAGTTTTTATGCTTTTTTATTCCTATAATAGCATTGATTGTTATAATTATATTCTTTATTGTTTTTAGTTTTATGCATTTGAGTTTTAAATACGATGTTATTAATCAAATTTTAAGTATTTTAATATCATTTATAATTTCGTTTCTTGTTTGGGGCTTTGTTGAATATAAGACATTGATTTTTGATATCAAAATGAAGGTTATTGAGGAACGAGATAAAGTGCACATTTTAATGATTGAAGCTCAAGTCGCAGAAGAAAAGAAGATTGAAAAAGTATTTTATCAATTTGAGAAGTTGGCATTTGATTTTAAATATTACTGTGTAACCACAGAATTTGAAAGTATTGTCAATATTTTTTTGAATAATAAAAATACTAAAAAAAAATATGAAAATACTATAAATGAAATATTGAGTATTATGGAAGCTAATGAAAAATCAATGAATATGAAATGTTGGGTTTGTGATATTAAGAGTAGTGTATCAAATTATAAAAAGTTAGGTGACTTTGAAAAATTTACATTCTATTTTGCAAATAATAATCAATGTAAATAAAATACTTGGAGGTATAAAATGTTTTGTCCAAATTGTGGAAATCAAATTAATGATGGTGCGACATTTTGTAGCAACTGTGGTTATAGGAAAGAAGGTGGTTCAAACAAAACAAGTGGATTTAATTTAAATAAAATCCCATTTGTGCCAATTTTGTGTATAGTAGCCATAGTTGTATTGGTTATGATAGGCTACAATGCTTTTAATAATAGAACTTGTAGATATTGCAATAATAAAGTTTATAAGCAAGGTTTGTGTAGAGACCATTATACAGAAGAAGTTGTAAAAAGTAATGTTAGTGACTTTACATCTGGCGATAAAAATTTATCTGATGCAGCAAAAGATGTATATGACAAGTCATTTACAAAGGATGAAAAGAAACAAATTGAAGATTCAGTTAATAATATAAAAGACAAAATAGGTGGTTTCTTTAACTAAAAGAAGGAGATATGAAATATGGTTATATGTAGTAATTGTGGAGCAAGTGTAGCAGAAGGTAAATTTTGCGAAAAATGTGGAAGCCCTTTAGTTCCAAAGGAGGGTGTAAGCCCAAGTGATATTAATAGTGCAACTAATAATAAACCTTCTGGCGGTGGTTTTTTTGATAAGATAAGTTCATCAATGAATAAGGCTGCAACAGATCTAATGGCAATAAAAAGTGATTTTTCTAATGGTACACTAATTTATAAAGTTAATAAAATCCCTAATGTTCAAGAGAAAAAAATCAAAATTGATAGTGGTGAGATTGTATTTTATAACAATGGCACAGGTTTTACAAAACACGACCAAACTTATACAACACCTGATAATGAGTTCTTGTGCTTTTATGTTAGGAATTTAACCACAATCCAGAATAGTTTTATTGTGGAAATAAAAGCACCAATTAAAAATTTAAATGATATTGATTTGATTAGTGAAAAAGCACATTTCAATATGGAATTAAAAGCTGAAGATATAGATTTATTTTTTAATTCATTAATGTCTATAAAACAAGATACATGGAAAATGATAGATGTAAATTCTATGTTGTCAACTCAGTTAAATAAAATTGTAAATGAAAGTGTAGTAACTAAAATTAAGCAAGATGGCAATATTGATTTAAGAGATGTTAAAGGACAAATAAACAAATTTACTGAAGATATTAAAAATCTTATAGATAATGAAGTAGCAAAGTATGGGTTGAAGGTTAATGTATTTAACTTGTTTACTGTAGATACTAATATGCAAGAAATTTATAAAATACTAATTGACAATTTATATAAAGATTTTGCAGATTAATCCAAATAATATGTGATTACCATTCAAATTAAGAGACTTTAACAAGTCTCTTTTTTGATGCAATTTTTAAGGAGTTTTTATGGCAAAAACCTATGAAGAAATATTAGATGAGATGTGTAAAAGAGTGAAAGAGTGTTCCACAATGGAAGGCTCTTTTATTTATACAGCACTTGCTCCGTTCGCTATGGAGTTAGCACTCGTATATTTACAATTAGAAGAAGATGAAAAGAATGGATTTGCTGATACTGCAGATTATGAGCATTTAAAGAAGTTAGCACTTGATAGAGGAATAATACCAAATAGTGCTACTCATGCAGTAGGAATTGGCAAGTTTGATGTAGAGATACCAGTTGGTAGCAAGTTTTCAATAAACACTTATTCGTTTATCAGTGGAGAGCAGATAACAGGAAAGCAAGATGGATATTTTTATTACAAAATGACCAGTGAGCAGACTGGAACTGAAGTAAATACAGTAATTGGAAAATTAACTGCTATCACTTTTATTAGAAACTTAAACTATGCTTACCTTACTGAAATAACTATACCAGCTGAAGATGATGAAGAAATAGAGTCATTTAGAAGTAGGTATTTTGAAACATTTAATAAAAAGTCATTT
>JAFXWR010000201.1 GCA_017542725.1 Lachnospiraceae bacterium
CTTTCTTTACTTTGTATATGCTATAACTACACCCATTGTATTATCATTAGGTAACTCAAAAAAAGTATACTTAGAATTTTTCCCATCAAATTTAGTTGCATATTCCTCTTTATTATTACCTATATGCGGTACATACAACATAACAAAATCAAGTGCTATACCTATATTAGTCTCTAATACAACCTTATGTGTTAAACTTTCTAATATAGAATCCATTTCAACGCCACCGTGTAACAATATGCTATGACATTGTGTTTCATAGGTTGGACCAAGTACCATAATCTTATGAAAATCCAACACAATAAAATACTCTTCTAACACTTGACTAAGTTCTTTATCAAAAGTACTATAACACTCAAACGACTTCTTACTTGTAAACAAATTACCCTGTAATAAATTCATAAAATGACTATTAATACCCGTCAAATCACTTATAAGTATCTCTTCTAATGTAATAAAATATGGGCGATTTTTTAAATTAGGCTTACCCTCTTCAACTAATCGTTTTGTATCTACTAAATCAATCAAGTTACTCAGTTGCAATCTGTACATAAACTAATCCTCTTTCTTTCCTATGTATTATTCGTAAGTTACTTTAAATTCTGTCACTTGAGTATTATAGTTTAACACATACTCTTTAGCATCGGAATAAGCATATAACAAATCATCACCCCAAAGTGTATTATATAATCCTAAACTACTAAAGGTATGTACTTCTATAAGTGCTGTTCCTCTTGTTGTCACCATTACATCAAATGAATAACTCTTTGGATAATCTTCTTGAGTTCTATACATAGAGTCCACTTTCTTTATAAACTCCATATCTGGAAAAAGTGTTGTATCTCCATCATAATTAGAGATATTTACAATTTTACCCATTACTATATAAACTCGCCATTCTGACCTAATATCTACATGTTCAGATACTTGAAATAAATGCTCTGAATTTATCCTTAATGTAGTATCAAACTCACTTGTTTTTGGTTCAAACATATCATCAAATAAGAAATATTCTAAATTACCGTCATAAGTAAAATTCTTTAATACCGAAACATTCTTAATAAAATATGTGCCTTTTCTGGGTAAATTACTACCCTTTACTATCTTGTAATTTCGTTTTAAAAAATCCGTAGTACGCAACATCTTTGGAATCTCAATTGGGTTTTGCTGTTCAATACCAAATTGTGTTTTGAAATACTTATTTACAAAAGGTATTCTACCTATTGGTACATAATCCTTATAATCCTTACCCTCTTCTATGTCCTGTACTATTACAAAGTCATGCAAGTATCTATTACGCTTCAAAAGTTCTAACACAATATTTAATTCAATATCATCATAATCTTTCTCTATTAAATATTTCATAATTAAACCCTCAACAATATATAAACACCTGTTATTAATGAGGCTACACACATACCTCTTAATAAACTGCTTGTTTTATCACTTCCATAATCTTCAATTGTGGTTAAACAATCAATTAACTCCGAATATTGCGCAACATATCTTATCAAAAATCTCCAACAAAATAATACTGGTATACTTCCAAAAGCAACTTTTAACCACAACGCAATATCTCTTGTTGTGTATTCATTACCTTTTCCACTTAAAACTAATACCATACAAGCAAAGCCTAAAGCCAATGCTCCTATATAAAACGTACTCTTAATAGCCTCATCTAGTACCAGCATAACATTTGCTTTAAATTTTGGTGTTCTTCTATGCTCTCTTGCTACTGTCTGTGCTTTATGTCTTTTACCTCTATTTTTACTCATCTAAAAACGTCTCCAAAACATATTTTACTATCAAATTAACACTACCTAACACTATTACTGCACTAAAAATGACTACCATACCAATAAACAATAAAATATCCGCAGGTAGCCCCATAATTAAAACATTATATAAAGTACCCTTATTTCTCTTAAACATTAAAATAATTATACTTAACACATATAGTAAATCTAATGCAGATAACACACCTAGTACGCTACAAAGTTTAGACCACCATCTTACATATCTTTCTTGTACTTTCGTATTACGCATTTGTTATATTTCCTAATTTAATGATTTTATCAAAAACTATCGTATTTTTATCAGTCACATCTTTATCTATATGATAATGACCATTATACCAATGCTTATAAGTTACTAGC
>JAFXWR010000202.1 GCA_017542725.1 Lachnospiraceae bacterium
ATATAAATGTAACCGATATTAACTGGAATGGTTCACAGTTATGGATAGATGATATTACAAAAGGTCGTTATTTATCAGAAGTTAAGTTAGATAAGGATTTTGTAGATACCTTTGCAACTCGTGTATCTAACGTAGTAAATAAAGGGTTTAATAAATATTCAGCAAGACTTGAAGCTGAGACAGAGGAATTACGTATTACAGTTATTCATGAATCTGTTTCACATACAGGTAAGGCTATTTCCATAAGAAAGACACCTGCAGTTAAGCGTATTAACTTCATGGAGAGTATTAGAAATGGTGAATACTGTTCAGTAGAAGTTGCAAATATTATGTCTAATGCTGTTAAAGCACATAACAATATAATTGTTGTCGGACTTCCCGGTGTAGGTAAGACAGAGTTAGTAAAGTTCTTAACTAACTATATTAGAGATTATGAGCGTGTAATTACCATAGAAGATACCTTGGAATTGCACTATAAAGATATTAACCCTGAGAAGGATGCACTTGAATTTAAGGTCAATGATACAACATTTACATATTCAGATGCTATCAAGGCATCATTGAGATTGTTACCTCAGTGGATTTTGCTTTCAGAAGCACGTTCTGTCGAGGTTAAGTACTTGCTTGAATCTGTATCAACTGGTGCAAAGTGTTTAACAACTTTGCATACAGATGATGTACAAAAGATACCAGAGCGTATTCTTAACATGATGGGTCAGCTTGAGGATAGAGAGTCAGTAAAGAACAACATCTATACTTTCTTTGATATAGGTATTCTTATTGATAAAGCACAGGATGAAAAGACAGGTAAGATAACACGTTGGGTATCTCAGATTTGTTATTTTGATAGAGAAAATGATGAGAACAAATGTGTAATGCTTGTTGATGATGGTAAGTTGACAGGTGAAACCTTCAGTGACTATTACATGAAGAAGTTTAATAAGGCTGGAATTGCAGACCCGTTCAAGTATACATATATCGACTAATAGGAGGGTATGCAATGAAAAAGAAATTCAAGAAATTTTTAAGATACTTTAAAATCTCTTATTTAAAAGCCGAAGTTGCACAGATGGGATTTAATATTACATTAGGTAATATTTTCACTTTAGTAGGCGTTTTGATATTTGCAGCGTTTATAACTGGTGTTTTATTAAGATTAGACCCAATTTATTGTGTAGTTTTAGCATTATTCTTTATTTGTTCTTTACCTATGATGATTATTACTCACTTCAAAGCTGATTTTGAGAAGATGAGATTTAATGAAGCGGTAAATTACATGGAACAGTTAATATATGCGTTCCATAAGAGTAATAAAATTCGTGAAGCGTTGGTTGACGTACATAATGTATCAACAGGAAACATTAAACGTGTAACGGATAAAATGATAAACATTATAGATAATGATATGACAACCTCAAAGATATATGAGAAGGCTTTAGGTGTTATGCAAGAAGAGTATGATTGCTCTCGTATGATGCTGTTACATAATTATTTGTTAGAGGTTGAATACAATGGTGGTGAGAGCGACAGGTCATTAAATATGTTGCTTACCGATATAAGAGAATGGTCATCAAGAATATTACAGTATCAGCAAGAAAGAAAGAGCGTTAAGGGTAAAATCGTAGTAAGTATTTTGTTAGCTATGTTATCTTGCGGTCTTATGGTTAATATGATACCTGCTGATTACTTAGACCAAATGGTTCCACAAGCTGCTTATCAGTTGGGTACATTAGGCGTATTACTTGCTTGTATTGTCCTTTATATTATGGCAACAGCAAGAGTTGGTGTATCTTATTTGGATTTTGAAACAGATAAGGAAACAACAAAGCGGGCTTTAGAGGATATGAAGTACATTTCTAAGTATAACAAGAAGAACCACGTAAAGCCAGCTATTATTAAAGTTTGTGTAATGGCACCACTTATTTTCTTTGCAGTTTGGTATAAAGTTTATTGGATAATCTTGCCAGTAGCGTTATTGATGTTATACGTAGTATTTATGGATAGTATTCGTAAAAATCAAGCTGTACACCATGTAGTAAGAGAAGTAAATAAGATGTTCCCTGCTTGGATACGTAGTCTTGTTTTACAGTTACAAACAGAGAATACACACATGGCAATAGTAAAGAGTGTAGATACATGTCCTGTTATTTTAAAAGATGAGGTTTGTACGCTGTTAGATAATATTGATAAAGACCCTAATAGCATGAGACCTTATAACGAGTTCCTTAAAGATTTTGATACACCTGATTTAAAGATGTCCGTACATTATCTGTATTCAATATCACAGTTTGGTACAGAGGATATGTTAGCACAGTTGGATTACTTAATTGAGCAGAATTCACAGTTGTCAATTGCAGAAGAGAAGTTGAGAAATGAGGACTCATTAGCTGGTTTCAGTACTTTAACATTGTTGCCTATGTTGTTTGCAGTATTAAAGTTATTGTTAGACCTTATGCTATTCTTGCAGATTTCAACAACATTTATGCAGAACAATGTAACATTACCTTTCTAAGGAGTAGTTATGAGAGCATTATTAGAAGAGTATGGTTCAACCATTATAATGATAATCCTTTCTTCAGGAATAATTGGGTTGCTTATGACTGTACTTAATTATATTTTGACAGGTCAAATATGGGTAACATGGGGGTTATAATTTATGGACGCATTTTTACAAGAATATGGATTTGTCATGATAACTATAATTGCTATGTTTGTATTTTTCTTCTTATTTGTGAAATTACCAACATGGTATGCAGAGTATGAATTGAATATGACATCTAATTTGACTGGTGTTCCTAAAGAAGAGTTGGTTGTAGCACAAGAAATAGTGGAAAATGGTGGGTTTAAACAACCTATCGTTGTTCCTAATCCACCAGAAGTAATAGAACTACGATAAAAGTTATTATTTTGACTCAAATAATGAAATGGTAAAAGGTAAAACAATTAAAATAGGTGTTACTTCTTATACCTTTGATGAAAAGGGAGTTTTAATAGGGAAGTAGCAAACCTATGAAAGGAGAAAATGCTATGCAAAATATGTTAAAAGAATATGCGTTTGTTGTAGTTTCCATAGTAGGTGCATTAGTATTTTTCTTCGTGCTACAAGTTATGTTAAGACGTGATAGCGAAACAAGCATAGTTAATATGTTAAAGAGTTCTATGCAATATGTAAGTCCTGTTACAGACGCAGAAACTAACTATGGTCGAGATACGTTAGATGAAAACTTAGATAGCCTTGAATTACCTGATTTTTATTTTGACAATATAGCAAATGATGATGGTAAACAATATAAACTTACTGATACAGATTATCAAACAAGTACACAAGTAGAGGTAAAAGAGGACGCAGATGGAAATTCAACAAGTGTTTCACCTGCTATATATACATTAACCGCAGATTTCTTGTTAGATAAGATAAAAGTAAGAGGTTCAGGGGTATCAGTTTCGGATATAACAATAACAGTAATAGATTATACACCAAAGTTAATTTATCCAGAGTCAGACGAAGGTGTTACTTCTATAACGGGTAGGCTTGCACCTGATGAAGATGTTATAGAAGTAGACAAGTATGGTAATAAGATAGTTGATAGTAGCTCACCAGATGGCTATAAGCATACTACAAGAACTCAATACGAACAGAGAAATCAAGTTGATAGTAGTACATTAGCAGCAGATGACTATGATGATTATTATGGAGATACCTATTTTTATCTGAATGGTACATGGTATTGGGACTCAGATTTAGATGGTACGCTTTCGTTTATCGAAGACGATTTGGGTAATAAAATCATTACGGACGCTCAGACAGGTCCTTTAGATTTGGGATTAAATGATGGTTCGTATGATGGCACAAATGGTATTAAGTTTAAGACCGATTTAACTCATAAATTTAAAGTCATTTATCGTGTTAATGGTAACGTGGTGATTGGAAATGCAGATAACGCAGCTATGAAAGCTGAGATGACAAAAATGTTTGTAGCAACACCACGTAGACAAGTAAATCGTAGTTTGGAAGTATATGAAGAAAACTATGAAGAGGGAGTTTTAAAGGGTAAGGAAGTAGACACCACTCCTACAGAAAAAAAATTATTTAAGTCACAAGTAGCAGATTATAGTGGACTTACCGGTGATGAGGTATTAAATTCACTTGCAGAGTCAAAGTTAGCAGCCGTACAAGCATGGCAAGAAGAAGAAAAAGAGGAAAGAGCAGAAGCCGAAGCCGAAGCAGAGGCAGAAGCCGAAGCTGAGAAGAAAGTTGCGGAAGAAACTGAGAACGATAAAGCAAAGAGTGAAGAAACAGTAACTAATGAAGATACAGAGAATGTTTCTAGCACAGAAAGTAACAACGATACAGATAATAGTGAAGATACAGAGAATGTGGAAGAATAAGCCCATGAAGGAGGGTTGCAATGCGTCAAGTAATTGAATCTTATGCTTTAATTTTAATAATTGCTTTGATAGCTATGATTGCTATATCATTCACGTCATTGAACTTAAATATAGTGCAAGCAAGGCGAATTTACAATGATATTAGAGCGGAGGTACAAGCCTCTAATGGTGCAATAGTACCATCTAGCAATAATGTGTTAACTAGTGACCCTAAATACATGAGCAATGGATTTTTAACAGACCATCATTACGGATTTACTTATTGTATTACACGTCAACCTATCACAGCAGTAGACTCAAATATTGCAAGCGAGGACGAAACTTTTATATACAACAGTATTTATAAAATAGATTTTATCTATATTTATAGTATTCCTATATTTGGTACACAATACTATCCGATAAGTGGTTATTCAGCGTAAGGAGTATAGCATGAAGAAATTCTTGGAAGAATATGGAATGGTAATGTTAGCCGTAATCGTAATTGGAGCAATGGTTGCAGTGGCTATGATTATCAAGAATAAGAATGATATTTTTGTGCGAAACGAGTATTCAGATTTTACAGACCCTAATGTAGAAAATGTAGGTGGTAGTGAAATACAGAATGAGCATAGAGATGGGTACAAACAAAATCCTGAATATTTGCAAAATGTTGATGATGACACAACACCAAATTGGTAATAGTTGATATAACAATCAATTTATTATAAAGAAACTAAAGTTTATTTAATGTAAAATGGAGGAATTTATCTAATGAAGGCGTTTTTGGAAGAATACGGTCTTGTAATCGTAGTAATTATCGTTGTTGCAGTTCTTATTGCACTTGCTGTTTATTTCTCAACAAAGGGTAAGGCTGATATTACAAACACTTATGACCAGTTTACATCAGGCGCACAGTCTATTGTAAATCAGTCATTACAGAACGCTGCTACTGAGATTGAGAATCAGGGTAAGCAGCATTAAGGGGTAATTTCTATGAGAATATCCGTAGCAATGTATGCGGGGTTTTTCTCAATGATTTTACTAGTGGCAATTCTTAGTTCGATTATAAGCTATACTTCCTATAGTGATACCGTACAGCAAAATTTAGAGGAATCTATGGAATTTGCTGTACGGATGCTACAGGAGGACTACGCAGAATACTACACCCAAGATACTGCTTTTAATGATTACTTAGAGAACAAAGTAGGTAAAGGATTAGAAGTATCTTTTGGGTCAGAGGACACGAGCAAGACAGAGCCAGAACGTACAACTGCTAAATTGAAGGAAAACTTCGTAAAATACTTAACAACCAATCTTAATGCTAATATTACTAATTTAGATGTAAAGATTTATGGTGCAGACGCTACCACAGGAGTTTTGTCAGCAGAAGTGACAGCCACATTTAAATATCCAACAGGAAATGTAGGAACAGTATCTTGTGATAGAACAGTTATTATTGATAAGTATTTAAAACCAACTAAATATTGATAAAGGCGTAGGATGTAAATTTCTTACGCCTTTTTTGTTAGTTTTAATTTAGTTAGAAATTTTTAAAATTAAAAATACGTATTTTTTTAATTTGCCTAAAAACTTTATTTGTAGATAATTTTGTGTTATATTTAGATTGTCTTAAACTATATTAGTACACAATATAGTTAATATAAAGAGAGAAAGGGGTTTACGTTAATGGGTAAGAGAGTATTAGTTGTTGACGATGCAGCCTTTATGAGAATGATGTTAAAAGACATTCTCACTAAGAATGGTTATGAGGTTGTAGGCGAAGGTGCTAATGGTAATGACGGTGTAGCTAAGTTTAAAGAACTTAAACCTGATTTAGTTACCCTTGATATAACAATGCCTGAGAAAGATGGAATTACAGCTTTAAAAGAAATTAAGGCTATTGACCCTAATGCAGTATGTATTATGTGTAGTGCTATGGGACAACAGGCTATGGTTATAGAGGCTATTCAAGGTGGAGCAAAGGACTTTATTGTAAAGCCATTCCAAGCAGATAGAGTTTTGGAAGCGGTAAGAAAGGTTATAGGTTAATTTTTAGCATAAGTAAATAAGCAAAATAGAGGGCTACTGTATTATGACTATGTAAATAGCCCTCTTATTGTTGAGTATAAGTTACAATAGTGAGTTAAGAATACGAAAAGGTTCAGATAATGGAGAATAGAGAGAATTTAATTAATCAATTAGCTGCAAGTATGGGAGCTGCGAATTTTGCGCAAACAAAGTATGAAGGTTCACATTACGATAAAGCTACAGGAACTTTATATTGTAGGGGTTTAGTTATTTCTAAATCAACAGCAGAGAAAGCCATGCATCATTTTAAGATGCTTGCAAACAAGTGTGATTTAGGTAATCCTGATACAAGAGAGATGGCACTTATGTATATGTGTGCAGTAGAATCTATAAAAATGATGCAAAAGCAGAGGGTAAAAGAGGCATTAAAAACAGACCCAACGTTAGATTAAGGAGTCTGCGAGGTATGAAAAATATAAGTAATTGTGTTATAGGGGATGTTTGTATTTTAACAGTTAGTAGTGGTACTAAACATGTGACTTTTCCTACAAAAATAATTGCAGCACCAAAGAAAGAAACAAAATATGGCTTTGGATTATTTGTAGAGCCAGTATATCAAGATAATCAAAGAGTTTCGTTTGATAATGTAAAATTATCATTAGAGTATCATAATAAAGAAGATAAACGCTTATATGTGTTTAATATAAATAACATAGGTTATGACGGTAAAAATAACAGATTATTGTTATGTTCACGTCAGATGGCAATACCTGTAAATCACAGAAGAGCATTTAGAGTAGATTGTGGTTATAATATTAAATTACATACACCAGCTATACATAATGAGGTTAGCGGTTATTGTAGAGATATTTCTTATTTAGGGGCTGCCTTAGTTATATCAGACCCACGACATCAAATACAAATAGGCGATAAAGTCAATGCTTATATAAAATTTGAGAAGGCAAGAGATGAGATAGATGTACAAGGAAAAGTAGTAAGAATAATGGATAATTGGGTAGGTGGAAGAACATTATTAGGAGTAGAGTTCTTTACAACTACAAAAGATATAGAGCAATTAGTTAGACAGTTACAATTTGAAATATTACAGAAACGAAGTGGTAATGCTTTTAAACAGAAGATATATTAAGTTACTGAGAACTAGAGTTTATTTAAGGAAAGAGGTAGAATAATGGATTTTCAGACAATGATAAATCAGGTAGCTATGTATTTTAATAGTGATATTAGATGGCCTTTTGAGGTTCGTAATACATCAACACCACAAGCTAATCAGTTTGAGTGTGTGTGGAATTGGAAAAATGCAATAGTAGCTAGTACACCGGGTATAACTGATGAGCAGAGAATGTTTAAAGCGGTATATACTATTTATCCAAATGGTAATTATACTGTTCAAGATATAAGCACAGCAACTAATAAAGGATTTGGCGGTGGTAAGCTCGGTTTTGGTAAATCCTTTTTCAAAGGCAAACAGATTGGTATGCATAAGGAAATTGCAATAGGTAAAAATAATCAGACAGGGCAGATGGGTCTTATGACATTTGATTTTAACACAGAGAAGATACATAAGCCTGTGGAGGAAGTTTTGGCAAGCTATGGGCTTACCAAATATGGAAAGAGGTAAGTTTAGAAAGGTAAGGACACTTATTATGGAAATGACGTATAAGCAGTTTAAAGCCCAAAATGAGAAGGTAAAGAGAACAAAAAATTATACACCTGTTACAATAATAGCGGTTAATACATCACCTAAGAGTGTACAGATGGATAATGTTGTGTTGAGTACTAATCAATCACTAAAGGTACAAAGTCTTGTAAATTCCGTAGCACTTGGTATTTTTGTTGTTACGAATCCAAGTAAATTAACTAATTGGCGTGGTTTTATAAAGTAAAGGAGAAGTAAGATGGGTTGTTTTAGTTTTTTGAGAGCTGACTATTGTACTAAGCAAGCCAATTTTGTTAGGGGAGATGGCGTAAAGATTTTAATTCCACAACATTTAGGTGGGGGTTATATAAAGGATAAGTATTTTGATTATGGCTATATAAATCATTATCATAATGCTTTTTATGTATCTCCTGATGGACAAAAGACTTCTTTAGGTGATGTTGAAGCTGATTTATACGGTCTAGTAGCATGGTTTAATTGTCCTAAACAGACTAAATATATTGGTGCATACCCACGTAATATTTTA
>JAFXWR010000203.1 GCA_017542725.1 Lachnospiraceae bacterium
ATTTCCATAATTCATTTCCAGTAGTATCGTATAAAGCAAGCCTCACTCCGCCTAATTCAATAATAAAGTTTTTATAAAAACCCGTAAAATCGTTTTTAATATCGTATGAAATAGGCTTCTCATAATATCTGCCACTTTTTTCTCTAGTCAATTCTGCTCTTACGGAACTGATTAACGAAATACTTAAAATTAAAATAATTGCTATGTATTTTTTGATTTTATTCTTTATTCTCATTATCTGACCTTTTACATAATTTAATCACTAAAAACCCTAATTATATCAGAAGTTTAGTTCAAATTATTTTTTATAATGTATAATAAAAACAGCACAGGAGAAGGGATATAAAAATCTAAACAAAAAATAACCTTTTAAATCTAAGGTTATTTTTTTAAATATATATTTTTATTATATTTTTATTTTGTCATTGCTTTCATAGCCTTCTCAATAGCATCAGCCGCGGCTACTGATTTTAGCACTTGTTCATTGGATTTATTAACTCCTCCTGTGATTGTGGCAAACCTATCAGTATTGTTAGAACCAGTCTTAAAATATCTATTTCCGCTATCATCAACTACTTTAACTTGTATTTCAACCCCTTCTAAATTATAATAAAAAAAGTGCATTTGCCCGTTTTGATTTGTTTCGTATGTTATCTTCGTAGGAACTATGGTTTTATCCATATTAAAATCTTCCTGCCACTCCATCACTACCCCATTTTCGATACGAGTTTTCCCCGTTATTTTACCATCTAAACTTTCGCCCTTCTTTAACTGCCTTTGCTTATACTGCTTCGCCTCCCCACTACCACTTCCACCTAAAACTTCTTCCGTCACTTTGACTTTGCTATCGTTTCCCGTATTTACGTCTTGATCTATGCTAATGCTTGGGTATTCCATTTTAGTCTCAGTCTTACCCCCGCACGCGAATAAACTTATCGTCGCTAAACTCGCCGCGATTAAAACTACCGCCTTCTTTACCACGCTTTTGACTTTTTCTTTATTCACTTTCATAGTTCTCCACTCCAATACTGCTAATTCTCTACTGTTGAAATTTTTACATCATAAACTGCAATACTTCATCTTTTGTTATCTCAAACAACTTTTTTTTTGTTTTCGTTAAATACTTTGACAATGCTCCAATATCCAAGTTGGACTTTGGCGGCAATTCATATGGATTAATTTCTTTATTATAAAACTCTGATCTTTCAATACCTTCGAAACAATCTGGTGCTTTAATTCCATTCATAATCATATACCTCCTTGATTTTTATTGCTTCATCTTCCATTACTGCAAACTGATATCTATGTTGTAAACCCAAGTATGTAGCATTTAGTTTTTCAATATAATGCTGTAATACTTTTTCATTAGACGCAAATCCATATATTACACCATTATGATTCCAATCATGGGATTTGTCTATAGCAATCGCGAATAAATGACCTCCTACACCTATGTATTTTGGGACTTCTACTAATTGCTTATTATTATGTGGTGCCACAACAGCCCAATGAATATATACAGCATTTGCATCCTTGTCATCCTTTATTCCCACCAAACCTTGAATTGAATTATCTTCCTTTAATGCTAATGCATAAACTTCTACTTCATTCGGAATCTCTTTCCAATTAATATACCATCCGTTTTGGTCATTATATTGTTCTAAGAATTTTTTCGTCTCAACCTTAAATACAACTGTTTCCTTAATCGTACCTGTTTTACTGTCTTTAAGGCAAGAAGTCAAATCATCTATTAATATGTCTATTGTGCCAAACTCTTTATTCATATTAACCTCAATATATGCGAATTAAATTCCACAATTATATTATACAAAAAAAACCTCATTAAATCAAATATGAGCTCTATTAGATAAAGTAATGCATTTGACAAATTTCATATTCTATTTTATAATCTAGATAACATTACTGAAGATGGAACAGGCAGCCATCGCCCATTGTTTGGAGATGTAGGAATGTCACCCTACCAGTAATGTTTTTTATTGCACTATTCCCTCAATATCTCTATTCTATCCATCTCCACCCTGCACTCATCTTTAGTCTCCTTAAATAAAAAACGGCGGAGAGTGTCCCCGCCCACTACGGTTGATCCAAGAGCTTTCGCTCAGTTCAATATGTATATAATACCATATATTAGATAAATGTTAATATATGTATTTAAAATATTATTGCATAGTTATTCCCAAAGATTAGTCTTCTTCAGTGCCCTATAGAGCACATATCCAAGTCCATAAACAGAAACTAATTCACCAGCAGCTATTGTTATAGCAAGAAGCCAAAGTGGCATTGTCTCACCGAATGCTATGCGGAGAACGAATGGTATTATAATTGCATTTGATAAAATGGTTGGTAACATTTTTAAAAAGAAATTATCAACTTTTATAAACTTAATACATATAAGTCCAATTAATGTAGCGAGCGTCCCAAATATAGCATCGATAGCACCGCTAAATAATATATTAGATAGAAAACAACCTATTGTTATAGATACTATCGCCATATCATCAAAGAGTGGCAATATGCACAAAGCTTCAGCAATTCTAATCTGTATTGCTCCAAAACTTATTGGCTGAAATACATAACAGAGTGCAACATAGAGGGCAGCATAAACTGCATTTTGCAGCACCCTTCTTAAATCTTTATTCATCTTACCTCCTGACATCTCAATTTCTCGATGCCAATCTTCTATAATATATTTTTGTAATGTGGATAGGTATATTGTTAAACTATTTTTTAGTTGTCTTTTTTGTAGTTGCTTTCTTCACTTTTTCCTTTTTACTTGTTACGCTCTTTGTAGTAGCTTTCTTTGATGTTGCCTTTTTAGTTGTTTCTTTTTTTGTAGTTTTCTTTGCTGCTACTTTTTTAGTTGACTCTTTCTTTGTAGTTTTCTTTTCTGCTACTTTTTTAGTTGCTTCTTTCTTCGTTGTTTTCTTCGCAGCTACTTTTTTATTTGTCTTCTTTTCTTCTTTTACCTTAGTTTTTTTAGCATCATCATTTGTCTCATCGCTTGCAAGTTTAACTTTTAATTTTTTGCTTGTGTCAATATTGAAATTAAATGTTTCGCTACCTTCAGTTTTCTTTTCAGCTACAGTAGGTGCAGCACTTGCCATTTTTTGCTGATGCATTTCCCTATAGTCCTTCATTCCACCGCCATCAAGTCTCATAGTGAGAGATATTCTCTTCTTTTCAAGATCAACTGCAAGCACTTTTACATCCACTACATCACCTATTGCCACAGCCTCAAGTGGATGTTTTATATATCTATCTGCAATTTGAGATATATGTACAAGTCCATCTTGATGCACACCTATATCTACAAATACTCCAAAGTCAGTGCAATTTCTTACAGTTCCTTTTAACTGCATTCCTTCAACAAGGTCTTCCATAGTAAGTACATCAGACCTCAAAATTGGTTTTGGTGCATCATCTCTTGGGTCACGACCTGGTTTTTCAAGTTCATTTACTATATCTTTAAGTGTCTCCACACCTATCTTTAAATCTTTCGCTGTCTTATCATAGTCCACAATTAATTTTGAGATGCCAGCAAAATTTCCATCCTTCAAATCTTTCTTAGAAAAATTCAAACTCTTCAATAATTTATTTGTAGCGTCATAAGACTCTGGGTGCACACCAGTTCTATCAAGAGGCTCATCACCACCTGTGATACGAAGGAAACCTGCACACTGTTCAAAAGCTTTTGAACCAAGTTTATCTACATTTAAAAGTTCATTTCTATTATTAAATCTTCCTTGCTTTTCTCTAAAGCTTACAATTGACTTCGCTATAGTTTTATTTATACCTGAGACATATGATAAAAGTGAATATGATGCAGTATTTAAATCAACTCCTACTTTATTAACACAATCTTCAACTACACCACCAAGTGTCATAGAAAGTTTTTTCTGATTCATATCGTGTTGGTATTGTCCGACACCTATACTCTTTGGATCTATTTTTACAAGTTCTGCAAGTGGGTCTTGAAGTCTCCTTGCTATCGATGCTGCAGACCTCTGTCCCACATCAAACTTTGGAAATTCCTCTGTTGCAAGTTCACTAGCACTATATACTGATGCTCCTGCTTCATTTACTATAACATATTGCACATTTTTTATTTTAGCCTTCTTAAAGAAGTCCACTATAAACATCTCAGACTCTCTTGATGCAGTGCCATTTCCAACTGAAATTAAATCAACACTATACTTATCGATTAATTCTTTAAGTTTTTGTCTTGCCATCTCCTGTCTTTCTGGAGTAGTTGGCTCTGTAGGATATATAACTGTAGTATCAAGCACCTTTCCTGTCGCATCACATACAGCAAGTTTACAACCCGTCCTAAATGCAGGGTCCCATCCAAGAACTGTTTTACCCTCTATAGGTGCCTGCATAAGTATTTGGGTTAAGTTTTTAGAAAATACTTCCATGGAAGTATCTTCTGCTTTCTCAGTCAAAATATTTCTAACTTCATTTTCTATAGACGGCCATATAAGTCTATCAAATGAATCTTCTATAGCCTTTTCAATATACTCATCAGTATATTCATTTTCTTCTTTTATAATCTGATCTCTTAGATACTTTAGTACATCATCTCTTATAATTTCTATAGTAACTTTTAAAACTTTTTCTGTCTCACCACGGTTGATGGCAAGTATTCTATGAGGCGGTATCTTAGACACCATCTCGCTATAATTATAGTACTGCTCATAGTTTGTCTTCGCCTCAGGGTCCTTCGCTTCCGACCTCACTACACCAGTGTTGACTGTAAACTCTCTTATCCAAGTTCTATAGTCAGCCACATCAGAAATCATCTCGGCAATTATATCAAGTGCGCCTGCAATTGCATCTTCAATTGTATCTACACCTTTTTTCTTATCAATATATTTTTTTGCAGTAGTCTCAATTTTTTGTTTTGCTTTTTGCTCCCATATGATCATGGCCAGTGGCTCAAGACCTTTCTCTTTTGCTACACTTGCACGAGTTTTCTTCTTTGGCTTATATGGTCTATACAAATCTTCAAGAGCAACCATAGTCATAGCATCTTCAATTTGCTTTTTAAGTTCCTTAGTGAGTTTGCCTTGTTCTTTTATAGAAGCTAAAATAGTTTCCTTTCTCTCATCAAGTTCTCTTAAGTAGACAAGTCTCTCATAGAGTGTTCTTAGTTGCTCATCATTGAGTCCACCTGTCACTTCTTTCCTATAACGAGAAATGAAGGGTACTGTGCACCCTTCATCTAAAAGTTTTATTGCTGCTTCTACTTGTTTCTCCGCTACGGCAATTTCATTCGCTATTACTTTACTTATATCCATTCCATTCCCTCTACAACATTTATTAAGGTGAATAAACTCACCCAGTACAGCCCCATAAGGATTCGAACCTTAAGATGACGGAGTCAGAGACCGTTGCCTTACCATTTGGCGATGGGGCTTTATATCAAGTAAAACTACTGAGTAGGTTTTCAATTGCTTCCTATCAAATAATCATTAAGAGTCATTGCGCTAACCAACATACTTCCATCTTCATTGAAATAATACATAGATCCGTTAATATTTTTCCATCCTACAACCATCTTACCTCCATCAAGTGTCTTGGCTTCTTCAAAATAATAAACAGTTTTGTTGGCAGTTTCTACAAAACCTGTCACCATGTTGCCATTTTCATCAAAGTAATAAATGTTTTTTATTGGTACTTGATGTGCAACATTATTTATATAAACAGTTCTATATGAAACCAATTCATAGAAACCATTTACTGCACTTAAAGCATTTCCATTTGAATCAACATAATCAAGTTGCCACTTATTTGTTATAGGATTATAATACCATCTTACAGAACTTTCGTCAAATGTTGCATTTATAACTTTGTCTACATTAACCTTTGTTGGTGCTATTGTTCCAAAAATCTGCTTATGTATTGATTCAATGATACCTGTAGCATCACTATGTCCACTATCACCGCTATCGTAATCATGATGAGGATCTACTGGCGGATTATTATTTAAAATATAATTTGCTGATATATTTATATCATAATCTTTTAAAGTTATGCTATAAGCATTTTCATTTGCAGTAGATAAATCTTCTATTCTTGGAGTGTCTATGCCGAGTTTATTTAGCAAATCCCCAGCACTATTTTTAAGAGTCCATCCGCAAAAAACATTTGTATCATTTTTAAGTGGCGTTGCAATCTTAATCTTAGTTCCTACATCAAAGCTATTGCCACTTTCAGTCTTAACATATTTAGTACCATCAAAGTAATATAATGATGCAAAATCTCTTGATTCAAAGTTTACAGTTACTTTATCGCCTGCCCCAAGTAATGTTTCCGTTCCGCTCAATCCAGATACTTGCTCATCTTCATTAGTTATGTTCTCAGTTTCAATTATCTCAGTTTCACTTATTTCAGTTTCACCTGATGATTCTTTTTCTTCTTGAGTTGTTTCTTCCTCATCTTCAGTTTCTAATTCATCTTCTGCTTTTATATCGATTTTGTCTTCGCATTGTTCCTCTTCTTCTACATCTATTTCAGATTCTACTTCTTCATCACTTTCTAATTCTTCATCAATTGTAGACTCATCTTGAACTTCAATACTTTCCGCCTCAGGAATGGTAGTTTCACTTTCTATAGTCAGCTCTTCTATTTCCGACTCACTTGCTATATCTACATACTCATATTCTATCACTTCTGACTCAGTTGCAACTTCATTATTATTTCCCAATACACTTTCTAAATTAGATGCTGATGCAAGCAAAGCGCCAAATGTTGATCCAAGCAAAGCCCCTTTCTTATATGTAATCGGGTCAGATGCAAATGAATAATAGTCTTTTCCATATACTGATAATACTTCGTTTACAGTCGCAGTTTGCATTTTTTTCTTTTGTAAGTCATTTGCCTCATCATATGCATAACATGAATATACTAATAATGTGCCACTTTCTTTAAACTCTATCACATAACTTTCACCACTACTAAGGTATACACTTCCGAGGTCTTTCACCTTTCTGTAGTTTGTAGAGTCAGCTATAAAGTACTCTCTATATATTCCAGTTCCAATACTGCTATTTGTAGCAATTATCTCAGCTTTATATTGCAGACTTGAAGGCAGTCTAAGTTCCATACCTACTGGGTTATAAGATTTTACGACATTTACAAATCCGTCATTAAGGCCACTTGTAACTGTCACATTATTGTCATTGTCTATATTGTATTCACCAATATAATTATCATTCTCATCATATATTTTAATTACTGAATTATTTAAATTTGTAAACACTACCGATTTATTTCCATCAACATTCACTGTGCCAACTGGTGGTGTCTGATAATAACTATCCTCCGACATAAGCCATGCTAAATATCCATCTTGTAAATGAAAACCTATTCCAGAACTTATATTTTTAACTAGTGAACCTATAGCGGTCTGACTTGTAAGATTTGTTGTTCTATAATCGATAATTAATAAATCTAGCAAAAAATCTGTAATATCTTTACTTCTACTCATCAAAAAATCATAATCTTCACTACTAACGGCTCCATCAAGCAATTTATCAAAAATATAGTCCATAATATCATATACATTATAATAATATGTGACTGACTCTTCATCAGGAAATCTATAATGAGTTCTATCTTGTGGTGCATCTGTATATACTAGTGCGTACAATGCAAAAAGCAAACCAACGAGATCAAACATCATTCCCAATGCGTTTTCTTGAATCTTATTCACCATGTAGGAATAGTCGCCGCCAGATAAAAACGTTTTAGCCAACCATACAATTAAATCTTGATACTTTGTATAAAGTCTTTCTCGTCCTTTAATGTCCCCATAGTCAGCCCCTGGAAATTCACAATTTAATAATTCTTCGGCTATTACCTTATTTATAAATGTATTGTAAAACTCATATGACTGATAATAATTAGTTTCTGGCGAACTATCTGTAAAAGGTTCTACAGATAAATCTGTAAACTCCAAAAATTTCAAATCTAAACTAGCAAGGATTAACTTATTCACATGAAAATCATTTAAGTTGAGTTCACTTGGCGGATCAATGTTATTATAATATTTCAACATCTCATTATATTTAGCAAGGTAATCTCGGTTGCTATTTTTTCTTCTCTGCTTTTCACTCGAGTCATGAACTTTCTCACTCAGATAATAAGGAAATTCATGATCTACGCCATACCTATCAAATCCTAATGTGGTTGGCGCTACAAGTTGAAACAAATCAGCTTCGGAAACTATATTATGAATATTAGTATAACTGTCAAGACTTGGTGAAGTGTGTTCGCTTATAACCGCACCTCTCGGGGTTCCTAAGGTATAACAATAAATGTTTTCTTTTGTAGTATTAAATGCAGACGCATTGTCCGTCAGTTTTCCTCCGAGCATATTTGCAACTCCTGCTCCACGGCTATATCCAACAACCCATAATTTTACCGGCAACCCACCACCAAAATCATCTTTATGCTCATTATAGAAATTAGTAACATGTTCATATACTGTATCTCTTGAACTACTAAATCCTTGGTGATCGCCAGCCTGTCCGATTGTAAAATTTGATTCCCACTCACTTTTATAATTTGCAGAGCGCATTGCAACTACAATTAAATTGAATCTATTTATCTCGCTGCCATTCTTTATGTGAATAGGTTTGTTCGCACATACGGCACCCATAGTATTATTTTCTGGTTCTCTCAAATAATCACTATTTGGTGTAATATTCTGAAATCCCATCTTAGACATAAAGTCTTTTAAATTTCCATATTTATCTTTATTATCATCCATGTTGTTGGCAACACCAGATATTGCCAATTCTATTGAAGTTGTAGATAAGTGACTATTATAGTCCGAAGCTGGGTTTTTAAAAAAATCATCAGAATAGTAAAAAATTGATTTACCCTCAAAACCATCATGATTAAGAGATGCAAACTCAAAAGTAGCAGATACTATCTTATTATTTCCGGAAGAATCACTTCCACCATTACCACCAAAAATTTTATCATCAAACAATCTATCAATTAAATCCGAATCGTTTGTAGAATCATTATCATACTTATTTCTTTTTAAATCTTCAATTTCAGAAGCAATTGCAAAACTACTTCCTGAAATCATACCTTTGCTAATGGCAATCATTGCGATTATTAAAATCCATGCCACTCTTTTTTTTAAAACTACTTTACTCATTTATAACCATTTTAACTGTTAATATATTTAATGTTATTATAACAAAATAATTCTGCTATTTCCATAATATAAATATTAAGATAGTATTAAATGCTTATTGCTTAGTCTTTGCATTTTTTCAAAAAAAAAGCATTGGAAAACAATGCTTTTTGAGTGAGACACGGGGGAATCGAACCCCCGACAACTTGATTAAAAGTCAAGTGCTCTACCGACTGAGCTAGTGTCTCATACAGGGCTAGGTGGATTCGAACCACCGACTGCAAGAGTCAAAGTCTTGTGCCTTACCGCTTGGCGATAGCCCTAAATCATTTTAGCCTTATACTAAAATTCGGGTGGATAATGGGATTTGAACCCACGACCTCCAGATCCACAATCTGGCGCTCTAACCAACTGCGCTACACCCACCAAATCCACGAAATAATATATTACTATTTATTCACAAAAAAGTCAAGATTTTTAACTTTACAAATTGGACTTTTAAGGCTATTATTAGTAGATAACGGAGGTAAACTTATGA
This sequence comes from Lachnospiraceae bacterium, assembly GCA_017542725.1. Next base: position 9,711 of record JAFXWR010000203.1, read on the forward strand.
AAAAGATACTATCAAATGTTTTAATAATTACATTTCTTATAATGAGCGTTTTTGGCTGTCAAAATACGAGCCCTAAAAAGGCTGTAACCGCCGATACACCATACTATTCAGTCACAACCGGCTCATATGAACGCGATAGAAATGCCTATATGAATTTGGACGCAAAAATCCCAAAAATCACTTATTCCAACAGTGATGGTTCCGAGCTTATCGACTCATTAAATGTCGAAATAGAATCAGATCTAAATAAATTAATAAATGAAGCAAAGACAAGAGCTTTAGATACTTATGAGACTTATTTGCAATCTGCAAAAGATAATGCTAAGAAGGATGTCGAAAGCAAAATTGCTGAATTAGAAACTAAATATAGTTCAATTCTTGGCGAAGAAGAAAAAAATATACTTTCAAGACTCAACGCCGATGAAATTGACAATTATTCCTTCTCAAACATGGGACGTATGAATACATTTTCTAATTTCATAGCTCCATACTCAGATACAATGCCCCATATGGGACGAGGTTTCTTTGGAAGAGGTATGCAAAGACCAGATGATTTTGAAACTATAAAAGGCTATACGGGTACTGAAGAAATCATAAACCCAGCCCTACACA
>JAFXWR010000016.1 GCA_017542725.1 Lachnospiraceae bacterium
ACGAAAAAATAAATATATCTTGATAGGACAATGGTAACTTTGCACCTTCTTTACTGACAAAATACCACACGAAATAACTATACTGTGTTAAAAATAAAGCCCAAAATATATCTATAGCAGCAGACCTTTTAATACCCGTCTTAAAAAAGAAAAGCAGAATAACAACCAAGATACCCAAATGATACCCAATCGTAACGCCAACCCACTTCGTCATTAGTGTAAACACACATACTGCCAAAATACCATGTGCATAAAGTAGCCATAAAGTATGCTTATGTGGGAAAAATGTAGCCACAAAAACGGAAATAAGTGCAAGTGTAAGTATGCCAAGAGACTCAATCAAAGGATATGCCTGTAATCCTAAAAAAATAACTATCAAATTAGCTATACTAAACATTATCATACCCAAGCTGGCTACCCTTATTAAGGCTAACATATCAGTATTATCTAGTATATCTTTACTTGTTTTCTTAAACAAAATCTCGGTAAAAGATTGATTAATTTGTTTTAATTTGTTTCTCATTTGATTCTTCTGTAACCTCTTCCTCTACTGTATGCTTTTCTAAATCTGAATATAAAGAATATAGAAGCAACCTTTCAATATTACTTACCTCTAAGGGTTCTACAGTTTCGTCAATAGGTAATTCATCAACATTTAAAGGAGTTTTATATTCCAATAACGTAGCCTTATCACAAGGTTCAATTAAAATAGTAATGGTATCACTATCATTATGTAGCACAATACTATATAAATTCAACGTTGTTTTGTCAAAATAAAATTCAAATTTCGTATATGTATCATCTATCGTCAAATTTTCAGGTGTAAGTTCACTATCTAAATTACTCTCAAATTCAAGTTTTTTAGATTGTGTATTATTTTCAGTTACATTATTAGGTATACCCTCTGCATTTATTCGCAAGCAAGCGTGTCCATTAGTGTAATTTACGCCCATATACTCCAAGTTATCAAAGGTATAATTTTCAAATAAATGCACCAAGCTATCACTATCAAAAAACGTGTTGACAAAATCTTTAGCGGTTTCTGAACTATATGCAACTAAATTATTCTTAGTGGTTAAATCCTCGGCATAAAAAGTAGTACTGGTTATATCTGTAAATAACGTAAGTCTTTGATTATTAGTCAAGAATCTCAATAAATAATTATCGGTACACACACCATAGTTTAATGTAAATGCATAACCATCTGTATTATGTCTATATGTAAACAAATAATTATCTGTTAATAATGTAGTATCTAACTTTGTTATTAAAGATAAATAAGTTTCTTCCTCACTAAGAGGTTTTTTATACTCACTACATGGTAAATAAGAACCATAAAAATATTCAGTTTTAGGCAAAGCAATAGGCGTTGTATAGGCTATACCCCATATAACGCCTAAAAATAATATACAACTCAAAAATGATAAAACTCTTTTTCTCATAACAACCCCTATGTATGCTATCTACCAAGTAATTTTAACGTTCAATCACCTAAAATATCACTCAAACCATCTTGTACATTATCACCATCAACTAAAGGTTCTTCTAAATCGGATACATCTGCAGGGTCCGTAATGCCCTCTTGTACTGAGTCTAAAGCGTCCTGAATTCCGTCTATTGAATCTTGTACTCCAAGCGACTCACTAGTACCGTTTACAAAATTCTTTAAATCTTCGGTAGTAGCACCTTGAGGTAAATCAACATCATTAAGTAATGAATCAATTTCGCCATTCAAATCATCTGTATTGATGGTTTTAGTGTTACCTGTATCGTCTGTAAACAACACCTTATCAGATTTTTGGTCTGCATCATAATTC
>JAFXWR010000204.1 GCA_017542725.1 Lachnospiraceae bacterium
AGTTGAAGAGAATGTATTTAATATATTTTCGGTTGATAAGATGCTTAGAGTTAAAGCTATAAATAATAATACATTTGATTTTGACTGCAGTGAAAAAGAATTTAAATATTACAGCCATTATTTTGATTTATCTGATAACTATGATAAATATAGTAAGCTTTGTAAAAAGTCAGATAAATTTTTAAAAAAGTGTATTGAATTTAGTAATGGCTTAAGAATTTTAAATCAAGATAAGTTTGAAATGATTATTTCATTCATTATATCTCAAAGAAAATCAGTAAAAGCTATACAGACCTCTATAGAAAGAATGTGTAAATTATCAGGTAAAAAGATTAAGAATAAATATGGTGAGTTTTATGCATTCCCAAGTGCTAAAGAGATTTTAAAACTAAGCAAATCAAAACTTTTATCATGTGGCATGGGTTATAGAACAGATTATATTATTGAGTTTTGTAAAGACTATATTGCAGGTAAATACGATTTAGAAGCAATGAATAAATTGCCTGATGAGGAGCTGCTCAATACACTTTTGTCCATAAAGGGTGTTGGCGTAAAAGTTGCATCATGTGTTGCTCTATTTGCATATCATCGCATGAGCATTTGTCCAATTGATGTATGGATTGCTAGAGTGCTTGATAAAAAGTATAATGGTAAGATTCCAAAAGAGTATGAAAAATACGCTGGGATGATTCAACAATACTGGTTTAATTATACAAGAATCAATAAAATATAAGCAAAAATGCTTATATTTTTTTTATATATTTATAGTAAAATTAGCTATTGTATGATATAATAATAACCAGAAAATATGTTGGGCACAAAGTGTCTTTTGTTTTTGTGTGGAAAGGACAAAATGAAGAAAAAAGTCATAAGTGTTGTATTGCCTAGTTTCAATGAAGAAGGTAATATTGAAAAAATATATATAGCTGTTACAAGTCTATTTAAGAGCCAACTAAAAAAGTATGGCTATGAAATTGTTTTTATTGATAATGATTCAAAAGATAAAACAAGAGAAATAATTCGAAAAATATGCAAGAAAGATAAAAAAGCTAAAGCGATTTTTAATGCAAAAAACTTTGGGCAGTTTAATTCGCCATACTATGGTTTATTAAATACTAGTGGAGATGCAGTAGTTTCTATGGCATCGGATTTTCAAGACCCAGTTGAACTTATCCCTCAGTTTGTGAAGGCGTGGGAAGAAGGATATAGAATTGCGATAGGAGTTAGAAAAACATCAACTGATAATTTCATATTAAAAACATTGAAGAAAGCATATTATGATTTAATTAATAAGTTTTCAAATGTTGACCAGATTAAAATGTTCACTGGATTTGGTCTTTATGACAAAGATTTTATTAATATACTTAGGAAACTTGATGACCCCACACCATTTTTGAGAGGTATTGTCGCAGAACTCGGCTTTAAAAGAAAAGAAATACCTTTTGAACAAGGTAAAAGATATAAAGGTAAAACATCAAATAATTTTTATAGTTTGTATGATGCGGCAATGTTATCATTTACAAGTTATACAAAGATAGGTCTTAGAATTGCTACATTCTTCGGCGGTATAGTATTATCGATTTCTGTATTAGTTGCCATTATATACTTAATTATGAAATTAATATGGTGGGATAGATTCCAAGCAGGTATGATACCAGTTCTCCTTGGAATGCTTTTTTTAGGTTCTATACAAATTCTTTTTATAGGTATAATAGGTGAATATGTACTGGCTATTAATCAGAGAACGATGAAGAGACCGCTTGTTATTGAAGAAGAAAGGATAAATTTCTAAGTGAATTACAAGATTGACGTCAAAAGAATATCTGATGGAAATATTCATATACAGGGTTGGGTTTTGCCCAAAAATCCAGAAAGCAAAGTTGAGTTTACTGTTTTATTAGATAATAAAACTGAAGTAGATTTTAAACTTACAAGAATGCTGAGAAATGATGTTGCAGAGATTTATTTAGAGGACTTTGCTGGAGATAGAAATTTTGGTTTTGATATAGAGTTCAAGTATGATGTTAATGAAGATAAAACTTTTAATTTAATAATTAAATCTGAAAATGAGACAGCAAATGAGAGACTTAATAAAAAAATCATAGATTCATTTAATACTACAGATAGAAAAAAGAGAGAATTACTAATTGCATATTTTAACAAAAATACGTTCAAAAGAGCATTTGAGTTTTTGTTTAAAAATGGAATTAAAGAATTTATAAAAAAAGCAAAAAGAAAATTATCAGGTTTTAATGTTGATTATGATTATTCGGAGTGGTATGAATTAACTAAAACTTCTGATGAAGAATTAAATCGACAAAGATATGATAATAGTTTCAAGATTAAGCCTTTATATTCAATTGTAATACCAATATATGATACTGATGAGCATTTTTTATATTTGTTGTTTAAATCATTAATTAATCAAACATATCAAAATTTTGAAATTTGTGTTACAGATGCAACTGATTATAGCAATAATAAAAACAATCCTAAGCAATTTTTTGAAAGACTAAAGAGCAATTATTACAAAGAATTAAATACTTATAATTATAATCTAAATAATATTAAAATTAAACATCTATCTAAAAATCTAAGTATAGCTGAAAATACAAATGAAGCGATAGAAATGGCAAGCGGAGAGTATATTGTTTTGTGCGACCATGATGATGAATTAACTCTAGATGCCCTCTATGAGGTTACTAAAAAAATCAATGAATGCCCTGAAGCCAATTTAATTTACTCTGATGAAGATAAAGTTGACACAAAAGATGATTCTTATTTTGAACCTGCATTTAAGCCAGATTTTAATCTTGATATGTTATTGTCAGTAAATTATTTTTGTCATTTGACTACAATAAAAAAAACAATCTTAGATAGATTATATGAAGTAGATAATGCATATGAACGAAAAGAATATAATGGTGCTCAGGACTATGACTTATTTTTACGAATTGTAAACTTGATAATCAATGACTCATATAAAGATGGCAAGTATGATATAAGTACAATTTGTCATATACCTAAAGTACTATATCACTGGAGATGTCATAAATTGTCTACATCAAAAAATACAAGTAGTAAATTATATGCATTCGATAATGGAAATAAAACTATAGAAGAGTTTTACAAAAATAGCAAAATTAATTTTAGCGAAATAGAATGTGTTGAAAAAGGATTTGACTATGGACTATATCACACTAAGTTTAAGAGGGTAAAAGACGAAGAGTTAATCAGTATAATTATACC
>JAFXWR010000205.1 GCA_017542725.1 Lachnospiraceae bacterium
AAAAGAGAGGTAAACCTTTAAATGGTTGGAGTAAAGCAGATAAAGAAATACCAAAAGAGTATTATAATTGGTGTAAAGAATGGGCAGAAGAATGGTATAGGGTATTAAAACCCGGAGCCAGTTGTTTTATTTTTGATGGTAGAAGATTAGCACATAGATGTATTTGTGCCTTAGAGGATAGCGGTTTTATTTTTAAGGATATGATAGCTTGGGAAAAGACATCTGCTATGTATAGAGCGCAAAGGGTAAGTTGTGTATTTGATAGACGTGGAGATAAAAAGCATAGTGAAGAATGGCAAGGGTGGAAAGTTGGTAATTTAAGACCTATATTTGAGCCTATTTTGTGGTTTATGAAACCTTATCCAATAGGAGCCACGTTGACAGATAATTTATTAGAAAATGGGGTAGGAGCCTTTAATGAAAGTGCTTTAAAAGAGAATAGTATAAAGGTTAAACTAACCAAAGAAGATAGTGGCCTACACCCAACACAAAAGCCAATAAATTTGTTAGAAACCTTAATTACATTAACTACAAAAGAGGGTCAGATTGTGTTAGACCCATTTTGCGGAAGTGGTAGCACATTAGTAGCAGCTAAGAATTTAAACAGACAGTATTTAGGTATCGAGCAAAACAAAGCTTATTATGATACGGCAAAGACTAGGCTAAGTGAGTAAGAAAGAGAGGAAGTATTATGCAAATAGACCAACTTGTAACATATTGGCAAAAGCATAAGGATTCAGAGTCAGACTTAATAGATTTTTGTTTAGAAAACGACATTTTATTATTTATAGGGAAAGTAAATTGGGGCGAAAATTGTGTAACAGATGATTTTTGGAAACATACGTATGTTATTATCAGGAAAAAAGGATTTACAGAAATACTTTTTGAGCATAATTTGAGTGGAAATAAAATTAATGAAACAGTAATCTCGCTTGAAGATATAGAGCGAATTAAGCAACTAATTAATGATGTAGTATCACAAAAGGAATTACCAGTAGAAGGATGTGACGGTGTAGGTTGCTATATTTTAAGTGCTGCAAATGGAAAATTACATACAACTACTGATTATTGTTATCCTACTGTGCTAGAACAGAAATTGTTAGATACAATAGAATCATTGATAGAAATAGACTTATAAGAGAATGAAGGGAATAAAGAATGGGTAAAGAGAAATATCATAGAGATAGGGCAAAAGAGGCTGGTGTTACCTTAAAACCTTGTCCGTTTTGTGGTGGCGAAGCTCGCTTAAAAAAGCATTATAAAATGCAAGATACATGGTATGTACAATGTAATAAATGTAAAGCAAGAGGGGGTTTGCAAACTCAGTCTGCTTTTGAACATTGGACGGTTTCGAGAGATAAGGCAATTTGGGAATGGAATCACAGATTCGGAGAACCACAAGAGGATTTCAATACATGGTGGTATACTAGAAGAATGGCGTTAGTAGAAGAGGAAAAACGTAATCGCTTATAGAAGATTTTTAAAAGGAGTTTTATTTATGCGAAGATGTCCAACAAGAAAGGAATGTGAAGAACTACGTAGATTAACAGGAAAAAGCCTTCATGACAGTGCTAGGCTATTAGCAGACTTTGGAAACAAAGAAAGGGTTTTGGATTATCTTCGCCAAAATGCAAGTGTCCCAGAGTTTGTAGGAACAGGGAAAATGCAATATGATATATTTAAAAATGGAGAACTTTATAAGACTTTTTCTTCGGTAGAAGAATTTGAAAGTTTTGACCCTTATCCTTTATGGCAAATACGAGGGGAATATAAGGTGAGGGTTTTAACTGGAGACGGAAATTATCATTGGAGAAGTTATCATTGAATTAAAGGTAACTTAAAGAAAAACAATAATAAAAATATTTTCAAGTTGATACTAGGATAAAGGCGTAGTCTTACAGCTACGCCTTTCTTGTGTTTTAATGTGTAGTATAGTAAAATAAAGGGTAAGTTCACTTAAGGAGGTATTGATATACATGAGGATTAAAAACCAAATACTAGGTATTTTACTTAGTGTATTATGTTTAGGTCTAGGTCTAACTGGTTGTGATAAAACAAAAGAAAGTAGTACAATCGTGGTATCAGAGGATAGGGTAAAACCAGAGAGTATTGTAAATGAAGTCACCACAGCAGGTAGTAATGATATAGATAATACAAAAGATAAAAAACTTTATATACAAAACAATATGATGTATTTACCTGATGGTAGGAGTGGAAAATTACTAGAATCAGAAGAAGGTTATGTATATACTAGTAATGTAGCAGAGTTTGATGAACATTCAATAGAGAAATATAGAGTAAATGACTTATTTGAAAAATTTAAGAGTATTGATTTTGAATTAGAATATAATGGTGAACCTTATTATTTTAAATGTGACCTTGAAAAAGATGGAACGAAGTTAATATATAATAATATTGACACCAATATGAAAGAGGTAGAAGTAGATGAGGGCTTTTGTTATGGAGTTCCTGATGTAGTAAACTATTTAGGGGCAGTGGGTTCTGATGAATTTTTATTATTAGGAAATTTGTCTTGGCTTTATCCAGATGTTGTAACAGGAGAAGCCCGTTTAGACACCAAACCAGCTACATTAAATGGTGTTTCATTGGATTATGTTAATTATATGCAGCCATTTAAAAATTACATCAATAATGAATCTGTTTGGACTGCTTATATGTATTCTGATGAAGAAACAGCTCAAGTAACAGATGTATGGCTAGACAAAGAGGAGGTTAATTTTGGGGTAAGTTTTGAGGGTATGGAAGGTAATAAGTTTTTGGGTTGGCATGGTACAGACCCAAGTAATGTATTGATTGGTTATATTGCTTATATGTATGGGTTAGAACAATAAATACGAAAGACCATCTATCTATAACGATAGATGGTTTTTTATTACCATATAGGAAGTAATAGTAAGTTTTTAAGTATTTCTTTTGCAATATCCAATAGGGTTTCTGTGTATATCAGCATTAGTATATTGCAAATTACATAGATTAAATAAATTAGTTTGTGTTGCCTTTTTTCTTTTATTCTTAGTTTCTTTTGTTCCTGTTCAATTTCTTTTTTGTTAGGGAATTCAATAATTTTGTTCT
>JAFXWR010000206.1 GCA_017542725.1 Lachnospiraceae bacterium
CATAACGGAAGAGTACTACATGGTTATGAGTATGAAAGAACAAGAATAAGAAGTGGAGAGTCATATAGTAACTTAACAGACCTTGATGGAGCGGTAGTAACACTTAAGACGATATGGTCAAATTTACCATATACAATAACATTTGATGCAAATACAGAAGGATTAGAGATAATAAGTGAAGGAAGTTTGCCATCACCAATAACAGTAAATAATGATCAAGTAGTATCAGCACCAAACTTTAATAGAGTAGTTAAAGGTTATAAGTTCCTTGGATGGGATAGAGAGGCAAGTGTTGCAACACCAACATATGTAGTAGGTGAAGACATAAGAGGACTTGGAAGAAACATCAATGGAAACATTACATTATATGCAGTATGGGGAAGAGCAAATGGAAAAGTAATGGCACCAACGAAGGCAGATGGAAGTTATGAAGAATATAATATATATGATAAGATTAAAGAGCCAGTTGGAAGTTTAGCAAAAGACAGTAGAGGAAATGAGTTCAGTCATTATATTATAGAGAAAGTTGTTAAAGGCGGAGTAGAGAGGAAGGAAGAAGGCTTAACAGATGCCGAGCTTTTATCTAAGTTTGGAGGCGATATAACATTACAAGATAGCTTACTTACAAATGTAGTGGAAGATTCTGTATATTATGCATATCCAGTATATAAGAATGAGTATACAGTAGTAGTTAATTTAAATATCCCAAGTGGTGTAAGTAGCAAAGCAAATTACAACAATGTAAGACAAGTAGTGTATGCAGATGATAGAAATAGATTACTTAATGACTTAGAGGTTAAACTTGACGGATATAAATATAACGGATTAAATAGTAGTCAAAATGGCAGCGGAGTAAGTTATAGTAAGAATGACATTGTAAGGAAGTATGTAGGAGTAGATACAAATGCTACTGACAATGTAAAACAGATGTATGCAGTAGAGCCACAAAAGATAATAACAGTATATGTAATGTGGCAACCAATAAATTACTATGTAGAGTTTGAGAGTGGAGCACTTGGAGTTGTTGGAGCAGGAAAGACAGCATCTAATCCAAAATCATATGGAGTAGTATATAGCGATTTAAATTACACAACTACAATGTATAATTATAGTGGACATACATTTAATAAGTGGGTAGTAGATAAAGTTCTTGATAATAGTGGAGTAGAAGTAGACGGATATAGATATAAGAGAGCATCGTTATCAAGCACAGATAGTTATAGTAATTTAACGACTATAGATGGAGGAAGAGCGATACTTAAGGCTGTGTGGTCAGGAGACAAAGTAAATATTAACTTTAATGAGAATAGGCCAACAGGCGGAAGTGTAATAGTAAGTGGTGAAGACTTTAGTTATAATAGTATAGATAATAATAAAGCAGTAATAGCACCAACAGTTAATACATTAATAGATGGCTATGTATTTGTAGGATGGGATAAGAGAGCAAATGTTTCAACACCAACATTCATAGCAGAGAAGGATTATCTATATGGACTTGGAAGTTATAATGGAGACACAGTAAACTTATATGGAGTATGGAAGAGAGCCAATGCAAATATCATAGTTCCAACAGGAGTAAATGGAGCAGATGAGACTAAGGGAGCTATGGACAATGTAGGAAATCCAACAGGAAGTAAGACTACGGATAGTAGTGGTAACAATTTCTTATACTATATAATAAGAGACATAGAAGAGAGTGATAGGACAAGAGAGGAGAAAGAGTTAACAGATACAGAATTACTTGCAAAAGTAGGAGGAGTATCAGGAAATAGTACATTATTATCAGCGGTAGGAAATGAGTTAGTATCTGATGCAACATATAATACGACACCAATTTACAACAATGTATATACAGTTAATATTGATGACAATGTTCCAGAGGAAGAAGGAGATAGCATAAGAGTAGAGAAGAACATGTCAAGTATGACTATATATGCAGATGATAGAAAGAAGTTGTTTGAAGGACTTGAGATAACACTTAACGGATATACATTCAAAGGTTTCAGTAAGACAAAAGACGGCATAGTAGATTATAATGTAAACGACATAGTAAGGTATTATGAGACAGGAGTTAATAACGGCAATAATGTAAAAGCATTGATACCAGATAGTGGTAGTGGCAAGATAATAACACTATATGCAGTATGGCAGAGTGTAAATTCAAGAGTAATCATATTAAGAGATAATGATAGCGAGAGTGATATAAATGTATATGGTAAGATACCAGAGGAGTATAAGAATGCAGTAAATAGTAATGGCAAGCAATTAGTATACTTTATAGTAGCAAGTATATCTACACCAGGTGGTAAAGAGTTAGAGATGACAGAGGATGAGTTGTTAATTAAACTTTATCCAGGAGATGATGTGCATAGTATACTTGGGGCTAAGAATAGTAGTAGATATAATGCGATAATAACTATACTTAGAATATACAATGAGCCATATGAAGTAAGAGTAGTGAAGAATGAGAGATATGATGCACTTGGAGAGTTAAGGGTAGCAACAGTTAGTGTAGAGAGACAAACGATATATGTAAATGATAGAGTACGGTTGCTTGAAGGTGGAGTTGCTGACATGTATGGATATGTTTCAATGGGCTTAACTATGGATGAGACGAAGAAGGCGACAACATCTGAGGGTGAATATAACTTTAATCAAATAGTATGGAGATTTGGTTCAAATAGAGAAGGAGCAGTTGACACAGTATATTGCTTGTGGAAGCCAGTATTATACGAGATAGGATTTGACCCAGGAACAAGTGAGGTAGGAGGATTCTATACAACGATATCAGGAAGAGAGTATGATAAGTGGTATGATTTCCCAAATCCATTTGAAGAGTTTGGCTGGATATATGATGGATATGAAGTAGATAAGTGGATATTAATAGACCAAGAAGGAAATGAGATAAAAGGCTTTAAATACTTAAGAGAGAATCAATATGCAAATATCACAACAAATACTACTACAACAGATAGATTTGTAGCTATATGGAGACCAAAGACATACACAGTAACATATAATGTAAATGCACCATTAAGTTCTAGTCCATTGTATGAGAATGTAGTAAAAGGCAACACAGGAAGTATTAATAATAGACAAAATGTTGCAATAGTAGGAGATAAACTTGCAAAGAACGGCTTTAAACTAGATGGATATACATTTGAAGGATGGAGTACAGTTGGTGGAGAAGGAGCGACAGTAGAGTTTAAAGACAATGAAGAGATAAAGACACCACTTGCAGAAGAAGATGAGAATTTTGACTTATATGCAGTATGGAAAGCAAATACATACAAGATGAGTCTTGAATATCCAGTAGAGACAAAGGAAGGAGCAGTAAAAGAGGTAGAAGTAGTATATGACCAGAAAGTGAAGATGCCAAAACTTAGTGATTTACAATATAAGAATGACATATACACTATAGTAGGTTTCTCAACTAAGGACAATACAAATTATAGAGATGTAAAGAATGATGTCAGAGTTAAGAATCATATACCAGAAAGCTTCTTATCATTCAAGACAACATTAGATAAATTAAGCATAAATAGTAGTGATACACTTGTAGGAGATAGTGCAGATAGTGAAATACAGAATGAGATAGGAAGTATATATATGCTTGAGACAGACAATAATGTATATAGGACACCAGGTGACAGTAAGATGTATGCTATTAAGCAGAAGATAGCAAATAGAATTACATATAAGGTAGAGGGACAAGATAAGACACTTGATAGTAGTCTAAACGATAAACTTCCAAAGATAGTAAAACTTGGTGAGAGTGTAGTAATAGATAAAGAAAATATGCCAAAGAGAAAGAATTATAAATTTAAAGGCTATGTAGACAAAGCAGGAGATGAATTAGAGATTGTTGATGCAAAGAGAGGAGAAGAAGAGGCAAACGATACAATAGAGATACATGCAGATAATGAAGAAGATATAGAAGTATTGACTAAGTGGGAAGGAAAAGACTTCATAATTAAGTTCTTGCAGAATGGCATAGGAGGAAATGGAGAAGTTGACTTACCAATGACATATGGCAATAAATTTGTATCAGATAGGAAGTTCACTGCAAATGGATATACATTAGATTCATATAATACTAAGAAGAACGGAACAGGAACAAAGATAGGAGTAGGACAAGAGATAGACACAGACACACTTGATATGGATATAGACATAGACAATGTATATGAGATATATGCACAGTGGATTAGGAATGCATCAAATAACACAAAGAAAAAGTCATCAAGTAATAATGGAGGAGGAAGTTCTGGTGGAAGTGGTGGAGGAAACTCAGCAGCGAAGATGGGGGCTACAACAGTAAATCCACTTGAAGGGGTAAATTTACAAAATACTCAACCAAATCAACCAGGAATGAACAATTTAGAGCCAGGATTAAATGTAAGTAAAGGAAGTGAAAATCCAGTTAAAGATGTATCAACAAATGCAGGAAATTGGATATATGACAAAGAGACTAATAAGTGGAAATATTATGTAGAAGATGGAAATGACCAAAATAACATATATGTTCTTAGTGGAGCACTTGATAGTAATAGCTTTACAAATGAAAATAAGACATATGAGGATAGTAAGTTTGTAAAAGATGGCTTCTATATAATCAACTGGTTAAATGACAAATATTACTTTAGATTTGATGATAAAGGATACTTGATGACAGGCTTTACTACATACAACGGAAATACATACTACCTTGAGGAGAACGGCATACTTAAAGGAGCGATGGTAACAGGCGATAAGATAATAGATGGTAAATACTATAAATTCAATGAGCAAGGAATACTTGTAGGAGAGAGCAATATAAATGGTATAGCAAATACATCAAATGTATCAAATACAACTGCTACAACAGAGATGACAGATAGTGGAATGTGGGTATATAGACCAGAAACTGATAAATGGCAATATTACACAAATGACGGAAGTAGCAATTTATCAAATACTACAGGAGTAGTAAGTTATAATGACTATATAAGTGGTAGTGTATCTACAACTGAAAATGGACATTTGCTTAAAAACGGCTTCTACCCATTAAAGAAAGGAAACGGTTATTATTACTTCGAATTTGATGCAAACGGCAATATGAAGACAGGCTGGACTACATACGAAGGCAAAACATATTACCTTGCAGAAGATGGAGCAGCAAAAGGAAGTATGGTAACAGGCATCCAAACAATAAACGGCAAAACATATATGTTCAACAGCCAAGGAGTATTGGAGGGGGAAGTGAAGTAAACTAACAAATACACAATAAATTAACAAGCAAGTAAGTAAACAAATAAACTCATAAAATAAACTAACAAGGAAAAAGGATGGAGGAATCCATCCTTTTTTATTAAAAGTTTTTATATTTACTTGCCATATG
>JAFXWR010000207.1 GCA_017542725.1 Lachnospiraceae bacterium
AACCGGACATAATATTTATGCTGTCATTCCAGTCGGTAAGCTCAATTTTGACAAGATAAACGCTGCCCATATTCTCATTCTGAAAAGAACTCGGACTTATGTACTTGACCTTGCCCTTGACCGTACCGTACTTATTGTAAGGGTAAGCTTCGAGCTTTATCTCTGTGTCCATACCGATGTTGACATCGGCAATATCCATATTTTTAACGTAACACACCATTTCTGACGGCATATCATCAGGAACTATTGTAATGAGCTGCTGTCCCTGAGTTACCGAGACACCAAGCGTATTGACTGCTATTGAATTCACATATCCGCTTACCGGAGCAGTAATGTTCTGATAATCTTTGGAAAGGTTGTACTTCTCAATAGAACTATCAATTTCCTGAAGCTTTGAATCAATTTCAGCAGCCTTTGAGCTTATATTAGCTGCATACTGGCTTTTGCAGTTTTCAATATCCAGTGCAGCTTTTTCAACAGCTAATGCAGCCTGCTGAACCACCAATTCCTGTGACTGTCTCTGCCTCTGAGTGCCATTTGCATTGTACTCATCAAGCTGTATCTGAGCTATTTGCTGTGACAACTCAGCATTGGATTTCTGTTTTTCATAATCTGCAAGAGTGGTCTTGTAAGCTGAATCTGAGTCTATAATAGCCTGAACATAAGTCCTTAGACTTTCGTCATATGAATCTATGTTTATACTCACACCGTTGCGGAGCTTTGCATATACTTCTTTCTGAACTGAGTATATCTTCTTCTGAGAATTGAGCTGGTCGATATCAACATCAAGAAGTCCGGTATCAAGTTCAACAAGAATATCGCCCTTTTCAACATGAGCTCCCTCAGAAACATTGATAGCCTTTATAACTCCATTGGACTGCGGCTGTACTATGCTTAGATTTCCTGCTGGCTGAATACTTCCGGTTGCGGTGACTACCACGTCAGTTTTGGAGCAGCAAGCCCATATAATAGCAGCAATGAGCAGTGTGAACACACCAAGGATAATGACTGTACCGCCTTTGTGTGCTGGTCTCTCAATTATTTCGAGCATAGATGGCATAAAGTCATATTTCAGTTCCTTGTCACGCTTGCGGCTGTGTTTCAGTATGTAATTTGTTTCCTTATTATCCATCTACATCACCTCTCAGCTGCTGATTGTAAAGATAAGCATACAGACCGTTTGAAGCAAGAAGTCTTTCATGTGTGTCATACTCTGTGAGTTCACCTTTGTCAATGACCATTATCTTCTGAGCATCCTTCAATGTCGAAAGTCGATGTGCGATTATGAGGACTGTACGTCCCTTGCATATTTCCTTCAGATTGTTCTGGATAATACTCTCAGATTCATAGTCAAGTGCAGAAGTTGCTTCGTCAAATATTAAAATCTTTGGTTTATTTAAAAGCGCTCTTGCTATGGCAATGCGCTGTCTTTGACCGCCACTTAGTGCGCTACCCCTTTCTCCTACAAGAGTATCATATCCGCCACTTAGCTGGGAAATAAATTCATGCGCTCCTGCTGCGTGGCTTACTGCTAAAATATCTTCCATAGTCGCACTAGGGTTTGCATAAGAGATATTATCTTTTATGCTGCCACTAAAAAGATAGTTTTCTTGCAAGACTACGCCTATGTGAGTTCTAAGAATATATGGATTTAAATGTCTTATGTCAATATCATCTATATAAATGGCTCCTTCATTTGGTATATAAAGTCGTTCGATGAGTTTTGTGATGGTGCTTTTACCGCTTCCGCTTCGTCCGACTATGCCTATACTTTTGCCAGCTTCTATATTAAAGCTTAAATTCTTTAAGACTAAATTTGCAGTAGGAGTGTATTTAAAGCTAACGCTATCAAATTTAATGTTGCCTTTTATATTATTTAAACTTATTGGTTTATCGCTAGTTTGCTCTGTGGGAGTATTTAGTATATCGCCTAATCTATCTACACTTAAAATCGCTTGTTGTAAATCGTTCCATAGCGAAACCAGTCTCATAACAGGGGCACTAAACTGCCCTGCAAACATTTGAAATGCTATTAGCTGACCGACACTTAGTTTTCCATCAATCACAAGTCCAACGCCAAAGTATAAAATGCTAAGTGTCATGCCTTTTTGCAAAGCACTTGCAAAGCCACTAGCAATGTTGCCTAAATTTGCAAGGTTAAAAGATGATTTGACATAATTTCCTAAATAATCTTCCCAATGTTTTTTCATACTTCCTTCTATTGCCAAAGATTTAACCGTTTGCATACCTGTTATTGATTCTACTAGGTATGAATTAGAAGCAGCTCCCATTTGAAACTTATCTTCTAACCTTTTTCTAAGCACAGGAGTTATGAAAAAATAAATCATAGCAATAACGCTTACAAAAGCAAGAGCAATGAGCGTTAGTTTTACACTATAAAGAAGCATCATTACTACAAAGACAATGCTAAAAAGAAGATCAAGTATTACGGTTACTGATTTATTAGCTATAAATTCTCTTATGCTATCAAGTTCTCTAACCCTAGCAACTATATTTCCTACCTTGCGATTTTCAAAGTAAGGCATAGGAAGAGCTAGTAAATGTGTAAAAAGTTCGCTTCCAAGCTTTGCATCTATTTTTGTAGTAGTATGAG
>JAFXWR010000208.1 GCA_017542725.1 Lachnospiraceae bacterium
AAAATTGATATGATAAAATCCTTGTACATATCTCTTTCTGAAATAATTGTATTAAGTCTTTATTATCACTCTCTATCTCTGTATAGGCTACATCATCTTTTACTGTACCCTCAAATGTCATTAATTCAAGACCTACTGTGTCATATTTTTCATCTCTTGTAAATCTCATAATTATATCTATTTGCTTTGTGTCTGGGTCTACATATAAATACCACTGGTCATATTGTGTATCAAATCTTACAATATCATAAAGTTTTTTCTGCTCTTTGCCATCTTCTCCTACATCTATATTATCTTGTTCATATGTGGTATCTACTATATTCTCTGCTTTTAATTCTTGAAAAGCAATCGTCATATCAGCTATATAATTTTGGGCTTTTGTATAAGTTGTATCTGGAAAATTTACATCACTCGTTTCTTCTTGCGTATGATATATAACTTCCTCATTACAATCTAAATAATATGTGCAATCTAACTTATCACTACCTTTTGTTCTTGTCATTGATGTAGCACACATATTACTATTTGTCGCACTATAATAATGTGTTATCTCACATCTCATACTATCTATTTGTTGGTCTTTTAAATTTATAGTTACACTTGACTTTGTTTTATTTGTTTTATCTACATCATTATCTAAAAAATTACTTGCACATACGCATACATAATCTTCTGATGAATAACTATCTTGTAATTCTTTAAGTGTATACAACCCTTGTTCTTTTGCTTCAGAAGATGAGCTTAATGATTCAGGAGAAACAACCTCTGTTATAGAAGGTGCTGCGCATCCTACTAATAAACTACTTAATACCATTAAACTAAATAAAGACCTCAAATATTTATATATCCCCATAACACTAATTAAACTTAAGTTTGCTACCAATTTTTTCATCTAATTACCCTCTTTAAAAGTATAGACTTAAAAACAGGTGCTTGTATCTCTTTGGTAACATCTTCAAAATCATACCCCGTTAATAAGTCTATGTTTAATATCACTCATATTATGTTGTAACATACATTCTTTATATGCCTATACATTGTTACTCAACTCTTTCGTATTTATAAACTTAGAAACCTTTTGTAAGCCAATAGGATGAAAACCCTAACATCACTCCTGAAACAACGCCTATCACTATGAGTATTCCATAAAATATCAGTAACGCTCTTGCCATAGAGTTCAGAGATGGATGCTTTTGCTCATTATACCCACAAACCAACATTATCAAATATACAACATTGAAAAGTGGTATCATCATCAAAAAGAAATATTTGAGCCAATCGCTTATTTTCATATCTCCATACATAATCATTCACCTCTCAATCTGTTATGTCTAAATAAAAGGTGTCTTTATTCTCTTGATTATCTTGATTATCTTCTGATTGTTCTTGTACTTCATCAGGTGTAGTCGTATTAACACTATTACCCTGCTTTGTAAACATTGTTAAGAGAATAAACCCTATAATTACAATGAAACAAAAACAAATCGTATAAGGGAGCTTTCCCAAAGATTCTAATTTCATAAGCTACCTCTTATTCTTTTTCACTTTTCTGCTTACGCTTATAATTTGCATAAGCCTCTTGATTTTCACTTAATCCCTCTCCGGGCATTATGTGTCTTACTGAACTTGCGGTTTGCTTCTTGATTTCCTCTTTTGTAAGACCCCTTCTTCTATCTGCCTCTACCGCTACCCTTGCAAGTTTAAGTATCTTACGAAGTGAAATCTGCTCTTCGGAGGTCAATGCCTCAAAGTCTGCCTTACTCATCATGATTGAACCACCATTTCTCTCCATGATATGTAAGCTAACATGACAATTCAAGCAAAGAGTTGTAAGGTTCTCCATTGTGTCTTTACCGCCTACGTGTACTGGCAACTTATGATGTACCGCTATAAGTCCATTTCTTGAACCAGCACCCATATTCAAACCACAACATTGACACGTAAATTTATCTCTTGCGAGTACTGCGTTTCTTAACTCTTTTTCAAGAGGATGACGCTCACCTACAACTTGCTTTTCCTCGAAACCTTCTGCTGCTTGATTTAATTCTTTGAAGTCACCCTCTTCTACATCTGTAAGATTATCTAAATCCTCAGTCATTTCAAGGAGTTC
>JAFXWR010000209.1 GCA_017542725.1 Lachnospiraceae bacterium
ATTTTTGCCAATAATCTCTATTATCATTTTTCTGGCAAAAGTGTAAGCGAAGCATCTATCAAAAGCATCATAGTCTAACGAGTTTTTTCAATGGAGAAGCTTGTCCTCGCTACTTCACCATCCTCTGCCATTATAGTTAAAGTATGTTCTCCAACACCTAATTCAATCTCTTTTTCATATGATTTATCTAGTCCGATAAACTCTTTATCAAGATACCAATATATATTTTGATTTTTTAAATTAGCAATTTTAACAACAAGCTTTTGTTCTTTGTCTAAATCCTTTGGCAAAAGAATCTTTAGACTTGGCGTTGGATATAGTATCTTTAAGCTTTTTTCTTTTGATGTCGTATGATATATCTCAGATACATCTCTATTTTCTCTTATAAAGTAATTAACAACTTCAAGAGGATAATTAAGAATGACTTTTTCGTGACTATTTGAAAATTTTGGACTTCTCGAATCTATCTCTACATCTTCATCATCCACATAGATTTTTTTGTAGTATGGAGAAAGTTTAAGTGGCTTAGCCTTTCTCGGAAATTTTATAGTTTTAGTATCTACGCCTTCTATATTTATGCGATATCCTGTAATCTTATCAACTTCTATATCTTCTAATTCGTAAAATGGCTCTGTAAAATGCTTATTGCTATTATCTAATTCCTGAAATACATTAAAAAGTAGTCTGCCACCACTTACAACCCCAGAGAGATTTTCATTACTCTTGCCTGAAAAATTTCCCACCCACACTATGACGGTATAATCAGGAGTCATCCCGCATGCCCATGCATCTCTCTTTCCATAACTAGTTCCAGTCTTCCAAGAAATCGGATCCTTCCATCTATATAAATTGTTTATCCCTGGTCTAACTAATTCTTTCAATGTATCAAGAGTAAGGTAAGCTGCCCCTTTTGTAAACATAGTCTTTCTCTTAGTATTTATCGTTTTATCATCACGCTTTATATAATTAAGTTCAGTCAAATCTCCAAAATTTGCAAGACCCGAATAGAGTTTAGCTATATCCTCAACAGAGAATTCCTTTGTGCCAAGTATAATCGAAAGCCCATAGCGGTCAGGATTATCTTCTTCAAAGTCAATCATATCTTTAAGAAAATAATAAAAATTGTACACGCCATATTGGTCAAGTAAGTGTACAAACGGAATATTAAGTGATGATATAAGTGCCTGTCTTGCTTCTATCATACCAGTGTATTTTTTATTTGCATTTTGCGGATTAAAGTTCGCAAAAAACATCGGCACATCTTGCACAAGAGACTCTGGTGCAATTATTCCTTCATCAATTGAGAGTGCATATAAAAATGGTTTTAGTATTGAACCGGGTGATCTTTTTGCAATTACTCCATCAACCTGCCCTTCGTTTTCCATATCCATAAAATCTTGTGAGCCGACATAGGCTTTCACATTTCTAGTCTTATTTTCAACTATAAGCATAGCAGCATTTGTTATACCCTCTGAATGAGTATAGCCAACATATGACCTTACAATCTCTTGCATTCTCTTTTGCAAATCATAATCTATGGTTGTCTTAATTACTTTATCAGTTTTTTTATTATATAGTCTTCTTGCAAGATGCGGCGCTACTCTTTCAAAAGAGTATCTTTCACCAGGAAGTGGCTCACTCTTTGCAAGACTTAATTGGTCTTCTGTCATCTTACCTTTTGCATATAACTTATCAAGTAAATAATTTCTCTTACTAAGTAGCCTCTCATGATTCTTTTCAACATTCATAGCACCTGGCGAATTTGGCAACACTGCAAGAAGTGCACATTCTGCCCAAGAAAGATTTTTTGGATCCTTTTGAAAATACATTCTCGCTGCTGTCCCATATCCAACTATATTGCCTCCATATGGAGCATTATTTAGATAGAGCTTAAGTATTGTATCCTTACCAAGCTTTGTCTCTATCTTAAATGCCTGTATTATTTCAATAAATTTATTTAAGTATGTTCTCTTTTTTGGCATCACAAGCTTTGCAACCTGCATAGTTATCGTGCTTGCACCACTTCTCTTTCTACCAAGTAAATTATTTTTAAACGCTCTCCCTATGGCTAAAAAATCTACTCCATGATGTGAATTGAAATTTTTATCCTCATAAGTTATAACTGCTTCTTTGAGATTATTGGATACATCATCTTCTACTTTTAAATGCCACTGCTCATCATCAGTTAAAAACACATCCATTAATTTGCCGTTTGTATCAAGAAGTGATGTGCTGTATCTACTCTCTATATCAGTTTGCATCTTGTTGACATCAAAAGTTAAGAATACTGTGATGGTAAATGCGGCAAGTAAAAATATGATGCAGGCAAAAATTATTAATATAATTTTACTAACTCTATTATTAATTTTACTTCTCCTAAAGTATTATGACACTTTAACTTTGCCGCCCTTCTTATATGCTCGATAATTATTATCATACATAGCTTCAAGCACTGTACCAGGGAAGTCAAACTCACCTTTTGTAACAGCATTAATCTTTACAAAGAAATGAAGTTCCTTTTCATTATTGTAGTTAAAGAACCACATAACTCTGTCGTCTCTTATATCAGTATATGACACATTAGTTCCTTTTGATTTATCTTCTACCCACTTTGGTGCATTAGAATCTGTCACTCTCAAATTCTCTATCTCCCATCCACTTGGAAGGATCTGATTTATAGCAACATTTTCCACTCTTTCAGTATTTCTCTTAGTTGGTTTTACTACAACTTCCATCCAGAATGTATCTCCAGACTTAACATTAGAAGCACTCTTGCTTTTACCTTCATCATCATAATAATGTCTCTCTATACTAAATCCTTCAGAATAATCTTTTGTCTCAGCATTTACTGGCACACCTTCCCAGTAATAGTTTACAAAAGTCTTGCCCTCATTATCTGGTATGACAGTTATTTTTTTCGCACCTTCTTTTATAACTATTTTTTCTTGACTTGAAGTAGTGTATGGAGTCTGTACTCCGTCTATATCAACTACTCCCTTTATAGTGTCATTTACATTTTCAGATGCTATATTAGAAAGAGCAATAAGTGAGTAAGCAGTTGTCTGAGTTGAATACCAATTCTTAGTTCGCATACTGCTAAGTATCTCATCAAATGCCTCAGCATCTTTCTTTCCATATACAGTGTAGTAGCAATCAAGATAAACTGCAAGTTCTCTCAAAAGCGAACCATAGCTATAACTATAATAATATCTATCTCGCTTATACAAATCATCAAACATCTTCTTGATACTTGATGTATTAACCGTTGATGCAATTTGAACTGCTATGTTATCCTGACCTACAAGTTTATAAGCTGCAGCAAGATACATCCTTGATGTATCAGTCATTCTTGTTGTGTAGAAATTCTCATACATATA
This sequence comes from Lachnospiraceae bacterium, assembly GCA_017542725.1. The sequence continues at coordinate 3,378 of JAFXWR010000209.1, forward strand.
GTTCATCTCACTTACATTTTGCTTTCCAGCAAGTGCAAGTAAATAAAGTGCATATGATTTCCAACTTATGTCATAATCTGAATTTACATTTGTTCCACGAACAGTTTTTGATGTGTAGTTAATCCACTTATCATACATAGAGTCTGGCAAATAATATCCATTCTTCTTTGCATAGATTAAAAAGTGACCTACATAGTTTGTAGCCCAATCAGATTTTTGACTTTCGCCTGGCCAATATGAAAATGCTCCACTTGAAAGTTGGAAAAGTTTAAGTCTTGATATACCAGCATTTATATTATCAACTACTTTTTGCTTATCATAATTCTTTGTAGTAGAAAGTTTGTCTATAAATAATTGTGGGAACACTGATGAAGTAGTCTGCTCAGCACAACCATAAGGATATCTAATTAAATATTTAAGTCTTTGGTCAAGACCAAGCATCATCGTATTTGAAATAGTGAGGACGCTATCCACAGTGCCTTTTACATAATCGATGTCTTGAGTGTAGACTACTGGTTGTTTTCCATTTAATTCACTATTTTCGCTAACCTCTATAGGAGTATTATTGCTATTTATTGCCATTCCTACAATCTCTTCATAATTATATATGTTTGACCTTACACCTATAGTTAATTTTTCATTTCCAACTTCATTTCCTATTTCTTCATCAAAGTAGACAATCTCTTTGTCACCTTTTTTCATGGCAATATTTTTTGTCTGGGTTTTTCCTTTAAATGTATAGTATACTTCTACATTTCCTATACCCTCTTCAAGTGCAAATATAGAAACAGGTATACTCATCTTATCACCAATCTTCATGCTACGAGGTAATGTTGGCTGCATTATGATAGGTGCCTTTACAAGCATATCTTTTTCAGCAGAACCATAACTATTACCATCAGCTGCGACAACCATTATACGAACCTGACCCATGTAATTTGGCATCTCAAAGTCAACGCTTGCCGCACCATTAGCATCAGTTGTAAGGACACCTTTAAACATAGATACAGGTTTAAATCTATCAGCATCTTCAAGTCCAAGTTCTTTAAGTCTTCGTCTTCTCGCCATTTCATCCATAAGTGCTTCGTCACCACCGACCTTTAAGATCTGATGAACTGCACCATAAGGTCTATCTATTACTTCAGAATAGTTATCATATAGAGAAAGTTTTGCTGCAAGTTTTTGGAAGAAATGAGTCCATGGATTTGGAGTTTTAAATGCAGTGATATCAAGTAATCCTTCGTCTACTACAGCAATTGTGAAATTTACTTTCTTTAATTTCTTATTTTGTACATAGACAGTAAATTTCTCATTTGGTCTTATTTGTTCTGGAGCAACAATTTCTAAATCTATCTTTGTATCTTCATCAACTACATTTAATGGTATAATTCCATAAAGCCTAAGCGGTCTATCATTTTCCTTCGTCTTATAGTCTTGCAAGAGTGTCACATAGACATAGGCATTTGGTGCCATCTCTTTAGTGATAGCAATTGATTCTACCATCTCTGTTTCATTTGCATCTCTATACAATTGGTCAATTATTCTTCCTGCTTTTTCAATAGTTATAATTGCTTTAGATCCTTTTGCTGCCTTATACCTAACTTGTGCTGTATCGCCAACAAGATACTGTTTCTTATCTGAAATTACATTTAAAGTTTCAACTTTCTTTGTGACACTAGAGTCTACCCACTCACTTGACTGGAGATTTACACCAGTAACCTGACCTGTAATCGGGTCTTCAACTTCTACATATAAATACTCTGCATTTGGTATGATATCTTCAAGTAAAGTAGGTACATCAGTTGTTGTGAACTCACCTTCATATATAAGTGTGGTATTTTTATCACTCTTAAATGAACGAATGAAATCACTATAGTCAGAATAGTCCCACCACCAATAGTGGTCATTACTATAAAGTCTATATTTTAATTTTTTTCCAGCAACTAAAGTCTCGCCATCTTCAGTGACACAGATTACTTTCAAGTCAAGTTTAGCACCAGGTTTTTTATAGGTACTTGTATTCTCAATTCCCACATAGGTATCATACTTTTTAAGTTTAACATACTTCTTACTAACTACATTTCTACCACCATCTTCAGTAACACGTCCAGCCACATCCATAAGCATATTGAGTGAACCAAAACTTACATTAGTAAAATCTGGCACTATAGTGTCATAACCCTTAGAATCCAAAGTTCCTTCTAGATATCTTGAACCAGAATATCCATAAGTAGATGGCTCTTTAAAAGTATAATCCTTATATTTCTCAAAGTTTATAGGCTCTTCTCTTATATCAAAACTTACTCCATATTTAAGTTTGCCCGCAGGCTCACCAAATAAATAATTTGCATTGATAGTCCAATCTTTTATTTCTTCATTGTAATTGACAACTTCTGGAATGTTGAGATTTACTTTTATTCTATTTGGCACAACTGTTTCTACAGATATGTCTTTCTTAAACACTTGATCACCAATAGTAGCCTCTAGTTTCCAGATGCCCGTTCTTGATGATAAATCTGTCTTAAATGTGTAAGTGTAAAAACCATTCTTGCCATTATTTATGACATCATTCTCTATCATCTTTACGCCAGTTGGATCATATACTGTTATCTTAACTGGTTGATTATTTTCAAGTGCTTCATCATTGTTTCTTGCTATTATAGAAACATATATTGGATCTCCCGGTCTATACACACCCCTTTCAGTATAGATAAATCCTCTTATACCATTAGTCGCATAGGCTCCATCAACTGCAAATCCATTTGTGTTGAGTGCGTTTTTAAGCATTAAAATCGACTTACTCTGCTGAGTATCGGCCAATATATAAAAGCTATTTTTATGATTTTCAAAATCTACAACTCCATCAGCATCACTTGTCTTTTCTTCAAGTATCTGATTGTTTTTTGACATGAGATATACTTTTACACCACGCATAAGTCTATTTTCAACTATGTCAAGAACATTAACCCTTAAACCATTGTCAGTCTTTGCTGCGAGTATGCCTGTATCTGTGAGAAGAATTGTTTTTGCAATTTTTCCGTTACTATTTAGATAATCTCTATCATCCCAACTTAGGCTGCCATTTTCTCTACGTGCAAACTTATATGATGTTCCATTCTCATCAAACTTTACAAAAATTTGATAAATTCCATTTGAATCTATTACTCCTGTCAGATCTACTGCAGTTTGAACCCACGTATCAATTTCATTTTCTATATCAAAGTTGACATCGTATAGTTTATCACCTACATTGTCAAATATATCATCCCTCTCTATATATCCATATTCTTCATCGTAGTAGCCTTCCCAATCATAACTATATTGATTAGAATAGTAACCATTGCCAGAAAAATCAAAATTCTGCAAAAATTGAGTCATATTGTTGGCGTAAACTTTTCTTACAACTATATTTACTTTGTTGACATTAAGAGTTCTTATATAAACTTTTTTCTCATTTACAGATGGAAGTATAATTCCATCACTAGTAAATACAACCTTAGGTTTCTTTTGGTCAAAAGCAATGGTCTCTGTCTTGTCCTCTGTAGTTACAACACCATCTGTAGCTCTTATGCCACTTAAAACTGTAACTTTATATGTATTCGCTGGATTAAATTCCCCTCTGAGCAAAAGTTTATTTGAAACCTTTGACACAGTAAATATTGTATCTGGTTCTATCTTTATATAAGGATTTGCATCAAACTTGTCTTGAATTTCTTTTGAAAATTGAATCTCTATATAGGTCGACTTATCGGTATCTCTATATCCAGCAATATTTTGAATTTCAAGCGGTTCACGAACCTCGTGAACTTCTCTAACTATTGATTCCTTACTTGTGCTATTTTCTTCATCAACATTTTGTTCATTATCAATAGTTTCTACGGTATTAGTCTCTTGAGTTTTCTCTGCCACTTCATTCTTCTGACAAGAAGAAAGAGCAAATAACAAAATACATAAACAAATAAGACCGACAAAACTAAATTTTCTTTTCATAACAACTCCTAATTATTGTTCTTTTATTTTCTTATGCATATTTTGCAATAATTGATCATCCAATATTAATTCAACTTGGTTTTTATATACTGGGTCATCATGTATCTCACTATACTCTATTCCATCCATAGCACTTTTTAACACATGATAAGAAAGATCATTGTCCGAATCTTTTGGATTAAAATAATCACCATTATACTTAACTGTCATCTTAAGTTTTTCAGTCTGATTAGAGTATTCAAGAACAATATTTACTAATGGTTTATCTAGTTTATTTATAATAATTTCTCTTACCAATTCTTCAAATGCAAGTCTAAGTCTTGTTCTGCCCTTTACAGATATATGGTTCTTCATCGCATACTTATCTATATCAGCTTCATATCCCCAGTAGTCACAGTCTTTTCTATCAATAACAATTATTAAGAGTCTTAAATTCTTTATAAATCTTTTTGTTTTATCTTTTTTAGGATTATCAAATATCTCTTCAGGAGTCCCTTCCTCATAGATAGTTCTATCATCCATAAAGAAAACTCTGTTGGATACTCTTCTAGCAAAGCCCATCTCATGCGTTACTATTAGCATAGTCTTACCCATACTCTTAAGTTCTGCTATTACCTCTTCTACTTCTGTAATCATAGTAGGATCAAGAGCACTTGTCGGTTCATCAAAAAGTATAATTGATGGATCCATCGCAAGAGCTCTAGCTATAGCAGCTCTTTGCTTTTGCCCACCAGAAATTTCATGAGGATACTTTTTTGCCTTCTCACTTAGTGAAACAACGTCAAGCAATCGTATACTCTCTGTATAGGCATCTACCAACAACTTCTTCTTTATATCAATTTGTGGTTTCATAACATTTTCAAGCAATGTAAGATGCTTAAACAGATTAAAATCTTGGAAAACCATTCCTATCTTTTGTCTAATATTTTCTACACGATAACCACTCGCGGTAATTTCTTCGCCATCTACAAAAATTTGCCCTTCAGATGGAACTTCGAGCATATTAATAAGTCTAATAAAAGTTGACTTGCCAGCTCCTGATGGTCCTATGATTGATATTACATCTCCATCATTAATTGTAGCATTCACATTTTTTAAGACATAAAAATTATCAAATTTTTTAGTTACATTTTTTAACTCAATCATTAATAGTTTTTCCTTTCAATGATTTATAGTTAACTAAAAACTTTGTAAGTAGTATTTTACTCATCTGTGAAATTATAATCGTTAAAATCTTTGCGAGTATTATATAGATAATTGCCACAAGTAAGAGTGGGAAAAACTCTCCAAATGTTCTACTTCTTAC
>JAFXWR010000210.1 GCA_017542725.1 Lachnospiraceae bacterium
TACATGTTTGATAAGTTTATAAATCTTAAGCAAGTTGATTTATCATTTTTAAATTTTAAGAAAACACGTAACACAAAGTTTATGTTTGGAAATTGCAAGTATCTTAAAGATGTAGATTTTGATAATGATATGACAATTACATTAAATGATATTGAAGGTATGTTCTTTGATTGTCAGTCAATAGTTGATTTGAAATTATATATGTTTAATACTAAAAATGTAAGGAATATGAATTCATTGTTCTTTAATTGTAAAAACTTAAAGAATATTTATATTGACCCAAGTATTTGGTCTGTGAAAAATGTTACAAATTTTAACAAAATGTATTTCAACTGTGCCATGCTTAGGACAAACTTCAATACTCAAGTTACATCAATTGATGAAAGTAAATACAAATTATATTCTATAGCTGGAGATGATGAGACAGAAGGAATATTTAAAGACTATGATTTTGATTATGATGACTATGGCAAAAATACAGGAAGTTTTAAAGTTGATACTATAAATGCGACATTGGTGACTACCCCTGACAATAAAAATGTCATTGAAAATATTTCGCCATCAGATGTGTTAAATTCATTAAAAAAAAGCAATGTAAATATATCAACTACAAGTGAATTATATGAATATCATGCAAATGCTAAAATTGGTAAAAATGGAAAACTTAAGCTTTCTGATTGGCTCATTGCTCAGACTGTAGATGAAATTCCAATTTTAAAAGAAGAGACAACCTATGTAGATAAACTAATTCCCGCAAAGAAGAATAAGGGCACTACATCTCAGTTTAAAATTATAGTAGAAGAAGAGAGCGAAAGTGATTCGGATAAAGTAAGTGGTTTACTTAGACCGAGTTATGACAGTGTAGATAACTCATTAAATGATGCATCAAATATTGATAATTCTGATAGTGTGAAATTTGATATTGCTAAGCAATCAAATATTTTCATTATATCGATGATATTAGTTGCAGCAATTTTTATAGTTACAATAGGCGTATTTGTTTTTTATTTTAAAAACAAGCAAAATTCTGATGAGCCTTGGTCGTAATAATATATTTTGTATATTAGATGTTATTTAAGGTAAAATTGGGCTAAAAATAGCCCTTTTTTATTGTTTTTTAACCTTAAATGTATTATAATAAGTATGTATGTTAATAATAAAACAAGAGAGAAAAAGAGGAGAAAAGAATGTATAAGACATTTAAAATGAATTTAGCAGGAAGAGATTTAACCTGCTATATTGGGCGTGTGTGTGCCCAAGCAAATGGTGCAGTTTTACTTCAATATGGTGATACAATGGTTTTATCAACTGCAACTGCATCAGACAAACCTAAAGAGGGAATTGATTTTTTCCCATTGTCAGTTGAGTATGAAGAGAAGATGTATTCTGTAGGTAAGATACCTGGCGGATACAATAAGAGAGAGGGAAAGGCGTCAGAAAATGCAATTTTGATTTCGAGAGTAATTGATAGGCCTATGAGGCCATTATTCCCAAAGGATTATAGAAATGATGTTTTGCTAGATAACTTAGTTTTATCTGTTGACCAAGAGAATAGCCCAGAGTTACTTGCTATGCTTGGTTCATCACTTGCAACTACAATTTCAGACATTCCATTTGATGGACCATGTGCTTCAACTCAAATAGGCATGATAGGTGGAAGATTTATTATAAATCCTTCATTTGTCGAATTTGAAAAATCTGATTTAAAGTTGACAGTTGCATCAACAAAAGAAAAAGTTATTATGATTGAAGCTGGTGCAAACGAAGTGCCGGAAAATAAGATGATAGAGGCAATTTATCTTGCTCATGAAACTAATCAAGAAATAATTAAATTCTTTGAAGAAATTAGACAAGTATGTGGCAAAGAGAAACATGAGTATGAGCATTTTGCTGTTTCCGATGATTTTTTACATGAGATTATGGATATAATTCCACAAAGTGAGATGGAGCAAGCTGTATTTACAGACGACAAGCAACAGCGTGATGAAAATATAAAGAAACTTACTGAAAAGCTGGAAGAAAAATTTGCTGAAGATGAAGAAAAACTTGCTGGCATTGGTGAAGCAATTTATCAATATGAAAAGAAAACAGTTCGTAAGATGATATTAAAAGATGGTAAGCGTCCAGATGGAAGACAAATGGAAGAAATTAGACCTCTTGCTGCAGAGATAGATATTGTTCCACGCGCTCATGGTTCTGGAATGTTTACTCGTGGACAAACTCAAATTTTAGATATTTGTACTCTTGCGCCACTTTCTGAAGTTCAAAAGATTGATGGATTAAATGAGTGCATTAAAGAAAAAAGATATATGCACCATTATAATTTCCCAGGATATAGTGTAGGTGAAGCAAAACCACAGAGAGCACCAGGAAGAAGAGAAATAGGACACGGAGCCCTTGCAGAGCGTGCACTTGTCCCAGTTTTACCATCAATAGATGAATTCCCATATGCTATAAGATGCGTTTCTGAAACATTAGAATCAAATGGCTCAACTTCACAAGCATCAGTATGTGCATCTTGTCTTTCACTTATGGCAGCAGGTGTTCCAATAAAAACAATGGTAGCAGGTATTTCATGTGGTCTCGTGACTGGCGAGACTGATAAAGATTATGTATTACTTACAGATATACAAGGCCTTGAAGACTTTTTTGGAGATATGGATTTTAAAGTTGCAGGAACTCATAAAGGTATCACTGCAATTCAAATGGATATAAAAATTCATGGATTGACTCGTGAAATAGTTGAAGGAGCGATTGGCAGATGCTTAAAAGCACGCCTTCATATAATGGACAACATTATGTCACCAGTAATTAGTGAGCCAAGGAAGGAATTATCTAAGTATGCTCCAAAGATTAAGAATTTGAATATTGATCCAGAAAAGATTGGTGATGTAATTGGTAAAGGTGGCAAGACTATAAATGATATCATTGCAAGATTTAATGTTGCTGTAGATATTCAAGATGATGGCTTTGTATCTGTAAGTGGTGTTGATACTGATATGATTGACAAGGCAGTTACATACATACAAAACATCGTTAAGGATGTTGCTGTTGGTGATATTTACGAAGGCAAAGTTGTGAGAATCGCAGCTTTTGGAGCATTTATAGAACTAACTCCAAATAAAGATGGTATGGTTCATATATCTAAACTTAAAGATGAAAGAGTCGCTAAGGTTGAGGATGTGGTAAAAGTAGGAGACATAGTAAAAGTAAAAGTTGTAGAAATTGATAAGATGGGTAAAGTTGCACTTACTATGAGACCATCTGATTTTAAATAAATAAAAATATATTTAATATGTTGAGGAGGCATAGTATATGAAAAGAATTGTTTTTGGACTATCTGTATGTGCGTTCTTAATTTTATCAATTGTAAATGTATTTGCAGGAAACTTTGTTCAAGATGCCTATGGCATTAAATACGATGTTGGTGGTGGAAGATATTTAGAAAATGGATGGGCGTGGTGTGACCCAGCAGGATCTGGAATTGGATACGGCTATTATTTTAGCCCAGCTGGATATATTCTTATAAATACTGTGACTCCAGATGGTAAATATGTTGACATGGCTGGACGATTATCTGTGAATGGGGTTGCCATGACAAAAATGATTGATAAATGGGATTATGAATTGGAAACTGCGGTATATCCTGCTGATGTGACTCCTGCACCAGCAATTCCAAGTGCCTTTAATGGTTCACTTGCATCTAGAATTTTTTCTAAAAACAATGCAACAGTTACAACATATTATTTAGGTGGAGTTCCTCAGTATGATGCAATAGAGTTCACTGAAGGCTATAATCCATATATTATGTTTAATTCGGGAAATAATACTAGTTTAACTTTTGACTTAACAGGTGACAATCTAACTAATTATGATGGTGACTTTGTGATGGACGTATATGTCAATGGTGTTTTAACTGAAAGATATTCACAAAGGTTTATTGAATTACAAACTCATACCATTGTATTTGCTCCAAATCAAAATATTGAATTTAGAATTCCTGTGATAAATGATTATTATGAAGAGTATGTTAGGAGAATTTATGTATTCAATGCTCGTTTTAATTAATATTCATATTACATTGATTTTATTAGTAAAACCCCTTTTTAAAGGGGTTTTTTATTGAATATTTAATCATTGACACGATGTCAATATTTTGATATACTTTACACATTGACACGATGTCAATGCGAATCATTATCTTAGGAGAGAATATGGTCAAAGGGACGCCAAAACTTATAGCCGAGAGAAGGGAAGAAATAATTAATGCCTGTGAAAAGTTATATCAAAAATTAAGTTTTAAAGATATTACTTTGAAAGAGATAGGAAAAGTAACTTCATTTTCTAGGCCTACAATTTACAATTATTTTGAGACAAAAGAAGAAATATTTCTTGCACTTTATGAAAGAGAGTATGTGAGATGGAATGAAGAATTGCTTTCTATTTACAATTATAATGATAGATTAAATCCTGACAAACTCGCAGACAAAATTTCAACTTCGCTTGCAAATAGAAAACAATTATTAAAACTACTTGCAATGAATAATTATGATATGGAAGCAAATAGTAGAGAAGAACTCTTGATTTCATTTAAAGTAGCGTATGGAGAATCAATCAATAATGTAAAAAAAATTTTTAAAAAATTTTGTCCAAAAATGACAGACGATATGATCGAGACATTTGTATTTATTTTCTTTCCATTTATGTTTGGAATATATCCATATACTAATGTTACTCAAAAACAAAAAAATGCAATGAAAAAAGCAAAAGTTGATTTTGTTTATCAGTCAATTTATGATATTACATACAATTGTTTAATAAAATTATTGAAATAATATTTTAAAGGAGTAAAATTATGTCGGCGAAAACAAAAAAACTAACCTTATCGGCACTTTTTGTAGCACTTGGACTTGTTCTACCACTTTTAACAGGCCAATTAAAAGCGCTTGGAAATGCATTCTTACCTATGCATTTACCTGTATTACTTTGCGGACTTATAGTAGGTCCAGTATATGGTATGACAATAGGACTAATCCTTCCAATACTTAGGCATTTCACATTTGGCATGCCACCACTTTACCCAACTGCAATTGCTATGAGTTTTGAACTAGCAACATATGGATTTGTAGTAGGATATGTTTATAAAAAATCAAGATGGAAATGTATAATTGCTTTATATGAGTCGCTTATAATAGCAATGATAGCAGGACGAATAGTGTGGGGAATAGTTACTATGATATTACTTGGAATTAATGAACAAGTATTTACTTGGCAAATGTTTATGGCTGGAGCCTTCTTAAATGCAATTCCAGGAATAGTATTTCAACTTATATTTATTCCATCACTTATGATTGCTATTAATAAAACAGGACTTGCCCAATTCCACAAAAATTCCAAAAAAGTTAGCGAAACAATCTAATTAGTATTGCTCGTAGGCGCGGATATCATCCGCCAATGTAGGGGCGAATGCTTGCAGAGCCTTTATAGGGGCGAGCACTGCGAGCCCAAAATTATAGGAGAATTAAAATTATGAAAAAATCAATAAGCTTATTATTAATTTTATCAATGTCGATTTTAGCATCTTGTGGCAAACAGAATGAACTCACATTGCTACCAGAATCAGAAAAAGTAGTAGAGTCTAATATTGAGAAAACAAAAACAGAAACAACGACAGTTAAAATCAAAGAAACAAAATCAGAATCGAATGTAGTTGCTGATGAATTGCAACTAAATGAAACAAAAATTTCAACAAATAATAATGGAGGAAGTAGTATGAAACCAGTTGTATATTTTACAAAAGATATAACATCAAATTCACTTGTAAAAATTTATGAAAAACTTGGATGGACACCAACAGGAAATGTTGGAGTTAAAATCTCAACAGGAGAGCCACCAAGAAGTAATTACTTAAGAGCAGATTTAATTGGCGATTTAGTAAAGAAAGTTAATGGTACTATTATAGAATGCAACACAGCCTACGGCGGAGATAGATCTTCTACAGCTATGCATAAACAAGTAGCAAAAGATCATGGTTACACTGATATAGCAGAAGTTGACATAATGGATGAAGAAGGTGATATGGATATACCAGTTAATGGTGGAAAAAGACTAACAAAACTAATTACTGGAGATCATATAAAAAAATATGATAGTGTTATAGTTCTTTCACACTTTAAAGGTCATCAAATGGCTGGATACGGTGGCGCAATTAAAAATGTAGGTATTGGAATGTCATCAGCAGCTGGAAAAGTATTAGTTCACACAGCTGGAACAAAAACTTCTGGAAGCATATGGTATGAAAAGCAAGATGATTGGCTTGAGGCACTTGCAGAGATGGTAAAAGGTATGTCTGACTATTATGATAATGGAAAGAGAATGACTTATATAAATGTCATGAATAGACTTTCTATTGATTGTGACTGTAATGGTTATCCAGAAGAGCCAGACATTCATGATATAGGAATCTTAGCATCAAATGACCCAGTTGCACTTGACCAGGCTTGCCTTGACTTAATTTATAAGGCAGATGGTAGAGAGGCACTTGTAAATAGAATTAACCAACAACACGGCGAGCACACACTTGAACATGCTGTAGAAATTGGTCTTGGCACTCGCGAGTACGAACTCGTAAGTATTGACTAATGGAATTAATTAAAAGAGAAACTATATATTTATGGTATTACATTGATATCCAGCTTCATCAACTATTTATCTACTGGCTCATCGGTATCCTCATCGGATCATTCATATCAGTATTTGCAAAAGATAAGATACATAGCATAATGTCTGATGCCAATGAAAAGAAGTGGGGGCTACTTGGCATAATACCATCATGTATATTAGGAATTATTTCACCGCTTTGTATGTACGGAACTATTCCAATTGCTGCATCATTTGCAAAAAAAGATATGAGAGAGGACTATATTGCAAGTTTCTGTATGGCATCAATACTTCTAAATCCACAACTCATAATTTATAGTATGGCACTTGGAAATATGATGCTTGTAATAAGAATTATAAGTTGCACATTATGTGGAATAGTGGCTGGGCTGCTTGTGTATATTTTTTATCAAAAAAATGGAAAAAAGTTTTTCGACTTTTCAAAATTTGATGAGACTTTGAAAAGTAAAGATGTTGATAGCAATTTGTTCGTCAGATATTTAAAAAATGTGTGGCGAAATATAAAAGCAACAGGACCATATTTCTTGATAGGCATAATGCTTACAGCATTATTTCAAATTCATGTGCCAGAAGATGTAATGATAAAACTTTTTGGTGGAAATAAAGCTTGGGGAGTACTTATGGCAGCAACAATAGGCGTACCACTTTATGTATGTGGCGGAGGGACGATACCACTACTTCGTGATTGGTTGTCTCGTGGCATGAGTATGGGAGCAGCAACATCATTTATGATTACTGGGCCGGCAACTAAAATCACAAATCTTGGTGCACTTAAAATATGCCTTGGAATAAAAAATTTTATAATTTATATAATTTATACAATAATCTTCTCGTTGTTAAGTGGAATAATTATAAATATATTAGTATAAAAGAAGGAGAAATTTATGAGTAAGAAAAATATAGGAGCTACATTGGCATTATACCCATGTCCTACAATAGTAGTAGGAGCATTTGTTGATGAAAAACCTACATGGACTTTGGTAGCACATGCAGGTACAGTGGCACATAGTCATTTGATGGTTTCGCTTGTTAAGTCACATTATATTAATAAAGGAATCAATGCTAATAAAAAATTATCTGTAAATATAGTCGATGAATCTTGGATTAAAGAAGCGGATAAGATGGGAACGATAAGCGGAAGCAAAGAAGATAAATCAAATTATTTTAAATGGACTAAAGGACAAAACGGAGCTCCTCTTATAGATGATGCAAAAGTCTCAATTGAGTGTGAAATGGATGGAAATTATGAATTAGAGAACTTTGATAATTTCATCTGTAAGATACTTGCAACTTATGTAAATGAAGATTATTTAAACGAAAGTGGAAAAATTGATTATCATAAGTTTAAACCAGTCTTATTTGAATTCCCAACCTATGAATATTTTGTTACCGGTGATAAAGTTGGAAATTGTGGAAAGATGAATTAGTTTTAAAGAGGGATTGTATGAAAAAAATAGTTCAAACAGCAGGAAGAGATCAACTTGGAAATTTTGCAAAGGATTTTGCACACTTTAATGATGATGTGTTATTTGGTGAAAATTGGAATAATACAGACATTAATTTAAAAACAAGATGCATTATAACAGTTGTATCATTAGTTTCTCAAGGCATAGTGGATTCTTCGCTTAAATATCATTTGCAAAATGCAAAAAATAATGGAGTGACAAAATCTGAAATAGCAGCTATCTTAACTCATAATGCATTTTATGCAGGATGGCCAAAAGCTTGGGCAGCATTTAATCTTGCAAAAGAAGTATGGAGCGAAGATGTAAATGATAAAGACGCAGCAAGAGCAAAACATGAGGCATCAATGATTTATCCTATAGGAGAAGAGAATCCATACGGAAAATATTTTGTAGGAAAAAGTTATTTGCATCTCATTTGTAAAGACCAAGTTGCTATGTATAATGTGACATTTGAACCAGGATGTAGAAATAATTGGCATAGGCATCTCGCAAAATCTGGAGGCGGACAAATACTTATGTGTATAGCTGGCTTTGGTTATTACCAAGAGGAAGGAAAAGAGAGAAGAGAATTAGGACCTGGCGACATAGTAAACATACCTACAAATGTAAAACATTGGCATGGAGCAAGACCTGACAGTTGGTTTTCTCATATATCTGTAGAAGTGCCAGGTGTAGACGGTAGTACTGAGTGGCTTGAGCCAGTTGAATATTAGAAATTAAAAGTGGTGAGTTTATGAACATAACATTTAATATTTATTATAAGAGTGAGAATGGAAATGCAAAAAAGTTTGCAGAAGAAATGATAAGTAGCGGCATAGTGGATGAGATAAGATCAAAAAAAGGAAATCTTAGATACGAATATTTTATACCACTAAATGATGACAGCACTATTCTTTTGATTGATAGTTGGGAGAATCAAGAGGCGCTTGATGCGCATCATAACTCTGACACTATGAAAAAGATAATGGAACTTAGAAACAAATATGACTTACATATGACTGTAGAAAAATATATAAAAGATGATACTAATATGGAAAGCAATGATAAGTTTATACGAAAATAATTTTTAATAATGCTAAAAAAAATATAATTAAACAAGTTTTGAAAATAATGATGAAAATGTAAGATATTATTTATAAAATATACTATATACAATTAATATATAAATCATAAAAAAGTAGAATTAAATGAAAGGAGAATGTGTGATAAGTTATTAATTAATTAGCAATAATAATAACCATATTATACATAGTAAAAAAATGAAGAATTTAAGGATAGTATTAATGAGTTTATTAGTATGCAGTGCAGTATTTATGAGTTCATGCGGTAATTCAAATCAAAACAGTGTGGCAGTAAATAACAATACTGAATCAGCAGCTGTGGCAAACGAAACAACCGTAATTGAAACAAAAGTTGAAACAACAAAAAGAACTGAAGAAACTACAACTAAGGCAGATGAAACAACTTCAGAACAAGTGTCTGAAGTACAACAAAATTCAAATGCTGTAAATGAGGAGAATGAAATGCCAACAAATGAAGTATTAGTTGCATATTTTTCAGCAACAGGCACAACTAAAAGAGTTGCGGAGAAAATAGCAGAACTTACAGGTGCAGACATCTATGAGATAGTGCCAAAGAATCCATATAGTGATGCAGATTTAAATTGGCATGATAACAATAGTAGAAGTACAAAAGAAATGAATGATTCAAGTGTTCGTCCAGAGATAGGAAGTAGCGATATAAATTTAGATCAATATAAAACAATTTATCTTGGATATCCTATTTGGTGGGGAGATGCACCAAGAATTATGGCAACATTTGTAGAAAAATATAATTTTGATGGTAAAAAAGTTATACCATTCTGCACTTCAGGTGGAAGCGGTATAGGTAGAAGTGGTTCTAATCTTGGAAATCTCGCAGGATCTGGAAGTTTTGCTAATGGTGAGAGATTAAATAGTAGTGCCGATACAAATAATATCCAGAACTTTATTAACAACAACAAATAGGGTTTTCAATGAATAGATTAAAAAGAATTGTAGATATTATAATGAGCTTGATATTAATCCCCCTCATGGCCTACCAAGTAACAGGTGAAGCAGCACATGAGTGGCTTGGTATTAGCATGGTATTACTTGTTCTAGTCCATCAAGTGCTAAATAGAAAATGGTATGCAACATTATTTAAAGGTAACTATATGCCATTTAGGATACTTAGTATAATAATAAATGTATTACT
This sequence comes from Lachnospiraceae bacterium, assembly GCA_017542725.1. The sequence continues at coordinate 10,383 of JAFXWR010000210.1, forward strand.
TTTAATTTCGTTTGCACTAACTGCTATTTCAGGAATTTCAATGAGTAATCATGCAGTGCCATTTTTATATAATTTAATAAATGTAAATACTGCAAGAGTAATGCATTTAGCATTTTCATATTGGGCATTCATACTTATGGGCTTGCACATTGGAATGCATGTCAATGTAATGACTGCTAAGATACCAAACAATATAAAGAATGTGTTAGCAATAATATTTACTATAATTTCAGGGTATGGGTTTTACTTATTTTTAAAAAGTGGAATAGTAAATTATATTACATTTAAAACTCATTTTGCATTTCTTGATTATGAAAAAGCGGCAGCATTAGTATTTTTAGAAAACATTTTGATGATAATATTTTTCGCATTCGTAGGACATAATATATCAAATGCCATAAGAGATGTAGGGAAAAAAGATACCA
>JAFXWR010000211.1 GCA_017542725.1 Lachnospiraceae bacterium
TCTAAAGCAGAGTAATATATAATATTTGTAGACGTTGACAGAAGAGGGTTAACGTCTATTTTTTTTTGTGTCTTGACTTACTATGTGCTATTAGTATATACTAACAGCATAGTAGGAGGACGGCTGAATGACTATTAAAGAAATGCGACAACAAACTTATTTGTCACAGAGCAAATTCGCAGAATTATTGGGTATACCCGTAGCGAATATTATGAAATGGGAACAAGGTGTCAGTTCACCACCAGATTACCTTATTAGTTTAATTGAATATAAGTTGAGACATATTGGATTAGTAAAGTGAGATATGTTTTAGAATGGAGGACTAAATTTATGACGTTTCCTGAATGTAGAGAAGATGATTATTATAATCAAGACTTTTTAGATGGTACAGATAAAGAGTTTTTACGTGGGTTTGATTGGGCTATCGAAATGGTTGTTGATAACTTTTTTGATATTTTGGAATACCGTTTAGCTGATAATGATACTTTGTTGAATATGTTAAATAAAAAGATTCCAAAGGATATGCGAGAAGAGTATACTATGGAATTTACTTATCCCGCGGATAAGCCAAGAGAAGATGAAGATAGAAAAGTTAAAACGTATGCTGATTGGCTTAGATTTACGTTATTGAAAGAAGCTGAATGTAATAGAAATAATTTGATTATATCCATGATAGATGATATGGATGAGAAAATATATAATGCCATTAGAAATAAGGTATTAAAAGATAATGAAAAATCTGAACATCCTAAAGAGTACTATGATACCAGAAAATATATCTATACGGGTAAAAAGATAGGTGATGGTCCTATGGAGGATGAGGTTTAATTATAAGTGATTATAAGGTCTTTCTTTAGGCAAAGAGAGACCTTTTTTGAAAAAAGTTGAAATTTTTGTTGATAATTAAGCCTACTTTTGCTATTATGTGTAAGGTATTTTTGACATAGATAGTAAAAAGGAGAATATTATGAGTAGAGAATTGGCTGTAAAATTATGGAAAATTTATATACTAGAAAAGGATTATAATAGGGGTATTTATCCTGACGAATTACGTTCACATGGGATTTGTACAAAACATGAGATTTCTGGCTTGATAGACGCATTAAAGAAAGATTGTGCCTTGATTGAAACTAATGTGCAAGGTGCTAATACTTATACTGTAAGTAATATAGGTAGGGCGCATATTGAGTCTTATCTTGATTTGAAACGAGAAATGTGATTGTTTATTTCTGTTGTAGTTTGTAGTATCGTTTAATTAGAATTAAGGTTAATGTTGTATATTAAAAAAAACTAAATATAATATCATATAATATCATGGAGGAGTTATGTTGAAGGTCGTAAATTCACTTTATACTTTAGATGACAAAGTGTTGATTTACGAAAATTATGTTGATGTACTAAGAGATGTAAGGAGAAAAATAGATAAGTATTATAGTATAGGGCTTTCTAATGTTTGGTATCTATTAAGTGTTGTATGCTCTATTGCTACATTAAGTTTTGTGATAATAGGTATGTTTAATTATCTTAATAGTCAGCCTTTATCGGTAAGTGTGTGCCTAATAGGGATATTGTTTGCTGGTTTTAGTGGGGTGCTTAGTTTAAAACGGTATCGTCTTATATATACAAAATATATGAATATGTGTAATTATCTTGATAAAGAGAAGTTAAGTATTGAATATAAAGATTTTGATGTTAGAAGTTTACGCTTGATGGAGCGATTAGGCTTTCAGAATATAGCTAAAATCAATACTGTAAATAAAATGGCTTATCTTTATTTTCCAGCAACGATTTATAATAAACCAAGTATTATTGATACTGTATATGTACAAGGTAACACATTAAATTTAAGTGTTTATGATACTTTCTACCAAGAAATAGAACAACGTATGCTTAGATTGCAGGGGTTGAATAATAAACATAAGATAGATGTCTTTTTTCAGGAGGTATTAAGTGATAACTGAGGAAAACGCTAAAGCTATTAATAGAACACAAGCTAAAAGATTATTCGACAAAGGAGAACTCATTTATATAATTCCTAATTATTTAATGCTGAATAATAAGTGGATTTTACCGGGAGTTTTAACAAATACTAAGTCGGATTCTTTTGAGACTCAAATAGCAAATTATGCTACTGTGAAGTGTAATGCTATATTTGGAAAAACCGTACATTTTTATATGAGTTTGATGTAAATTTATTGAAGTTACTACGCTTTTGTTTTATACTTTACATGTGTGATTTTTTAGTAGAGGTAAGGAAAATGAAAGCGTCAATTAATGAGTTAGAACAAAGGTTAAAATATCTTGAAAATACTGTGGGTATGCTTAATCAGGAATTACCAAGATTAAGACAAGATTTTGAGCAATTAAAAGCAGAAAATTTGGGACAATACTCACAAGTACAGTCTAATATTCAAAGTGAGATTACGTCACAAGGACAGTATACTAATATTGTACAACCACAAGTACAATCACAGTATACTTATCCTAATGAGACTCAAAGAAGTAATCCGTCACAGGGGTATTATACTCCAACTAATTACACAACAAATCAAATAAAGCAAGTATCTAAGAATAAGAGTATGGAGAATTTTATAGGTAAGAATCTTATGCCTATTGCTGCTTCTATACTGACTTTTATTGCGTTAATAATGTTCGCTACCGTAGTATTACCTAATTTAACAGATACATTGAAAATGATAGCTATGTATGTGTTTAGTGGTGGCTTGATTATTATTAGTGAAGTGTTATTGAAAAAACATAAACAAAATAATTGGTTACTTGCATTATTAGGGTGCGGTGTAGGCGCAATTTTTATTTCATTATTTGTGACTACTATTTATTTTAAGGCAATAAGTGAAATAACACTTTATGGTTTAATAGTATTGTGGGTAATTTATACTTGTTATTTAGGAAAGCATAAATATATGGCTTTCTCTATAATAGGACAAATAGGTATTTGTGTAGCTATGTGTTTTAGTATACCTTATACTACTACCACGGCAGAATTGAGTTTTGTTAGTATTATTTTATTTTTAGCTGAACTTGCATTTGTTATAAGTGATATTATAAAACCAAATTATTTTACTATTATGGCTACTAATATAGGCTTAGTATTTAGTGGTGTTGTGATTTTCAATGCGTATGGCTATGATAAGGATATTTTTCCTACAAA
>JAFXWR010000212.1 GCA_017542725.1 Lachnospiraceae bacterium
AATTACTAAAAGAAAAAACATCACTTCTAACAAATTCATACTTTAAATCATCATCTTTCCACTGAAAACTATCTACATAAGACTTTAAAGTTTCCCCAGATGGACGAAACTTCATTAGTAACGAAGCTCTTCTAAATAAAGCATACCGAGAAGCATCATCACTATCTTTATACCAATCTTGAAAATCTTCATTTGTAGTTATAAAAATGTAATCACCCAAAAACATCTTATTAGAATATCTACTCCTACTAGTAGACTTCGTGTGATTATCAAGAATCTTCAGTAAGTCAGCCAAACTAAATACATCAGACCTCATCTCATCCAAAATCATAACATCTTCACCTTTATAATCTTGCCAAGGGTCATTCGCACTTGAACTTAAGCAAAAGCTCTTTTCATGCTTCTTACAAAGATTTTTAACCCATGTTGTCTTTCCAGTCCCAGTAGTGCCCTCACAAACAACAACCCTAATATGACGACTCTTATCTTGTCCTATCTTTTGCCTATAAAGCTCTAAAGTATTCATCAACTGTGTCCTCCTTTTAGCATATACTTCGGGGTCTATCATACTAGCAAAATTATATTCTCTAATTTCACCAGTCATAATACGGTCAATATACTGCTTTGTACGCACATCTAACGTCTTGCAAGAAAGAACCTTAAAACGGTCTATATTTGGATCGTTTGTAATAACATCACTCCACTCATACGTACGCTTACTTAGGTCATTCAAATGTACTAAATACTGTACACAACTCTTTATAGACCTAGCAGTCTGAATATTCCCATACGGAAATCTATTTTTTATTGTATCAAACTGAACTGGTGAATAGCCAAATGTAATTACTATGTGGTAATGCCGATTTGCATCCCCAGACTCCCCATTATGTTCAATCATATAATATAACATCTTACATGAATGACTCCATTCCATCATAGTATCTATTAACTCTCTAAACTCATAATAAACTTTTACTCCTTTTACTTCATTATCAGCAGAAATACGAATAAATGCCGTCTTCATCTTCTTATGATTTACTTCCACATTAATACTCCACAACTATAATTAACCAAGCAGTACTACCACTATACTCTCAATTTACTTATTTCACTTATTAAATACCTATTCTTATTATTTACTCCATGTTAACACTCCACAACTATAATTAACCAAGCAGTACTACCACTATACTCTCAATTTACTTATCAAATACTTGTTACCTACCACTACCTACCAATATATAGCTCTCCTAGGAATGATAAGAGAGCTATATATATGTATTATACTCCTTACCTACTATTTTAATAATATATTTTTTCCTATAATCTAACAATAAAAAAAATAAGAAATACAAACTTTTAATAAATCTTAATTACCATTTTACATCTATTATAAATAAATACTTATCACTACTTTATATTTATTACTACTCTATTCATCCTCACTTTTTTACTTCGTTTTACTTTACCCACTTCAACACAATACACACATGTGTCAAACAATTTTTATGTGTCTAACACAATATTTGTACTGAATACACATGTGTAAAATACACAGTTACACAGTTTACACAGTTGGGGGTACGCACGACCCACAAGCACTATTAGGTCGCGCGCACGCATTGATATTACAGCGTTTGTAAAACAAAAAAAAAACAGTTTACACAATTTACACAGTTTACACACGTATATACAATTTTTTGAAATCACCCAAATATTCCATTCAGTTTTTACTTAGCAAAGGCTAAAACCCCCTATTATTTATTTATCTATACCTTATTTAACTAATTTCAATTATTTTTTTACTACTAAGACAAATCTTACACATTACAAATCTATATTGATTTCATCGCACCCCCTTTTATCCCCCTAAATAGGGGGAAAGACGCTCCCCTAAGAACTAACCTTATTATTTACTAATACAACTTTCTACTTATGAACTACTCTGTTTCATCTTTCATATCTCTTATACTACAGCATCTTTCTGAATATATTGGTTTCCCAACATCCTTGAATTCTTCTAGTATTTCCTCATCAGTACCATGTTGTTTTTTACAAAGTATTTCGTCTAGTTCATTATGCTTCTCAACAACAGGAGATACTACTTGCCTTGTTACCATGTTATATAACACCGCATTGTTCCCACATTTCTCAGCTATACGTCGCATATTTCCACGTAAACTGTTATACATGTAATATTGCTCATACTCCCTTGTACCATCGAAGACTCCTTTATTCATTCCTAAATCATAATCTTCTTCATGTAACACCAAGAAGAATGGAAAACGCCTATATGATTGGCTCTTATCTTCCGCTCTATGAATCATCCCATCTCTTCTATATTCCCCTACTAAACCATCTAAAAACTCACTGTATGACTGTATTCCATTCACAATATTCACTGTATTATGCAAACGAATAGCACCATATTTTACATGCTGTACTATGTTCTGCGAAAATGGGTCAAAAACATTAAATACATTTTCTCTTCCTCCTAGCTTTTGCAACAAAGTATTTGCACGACAGTCATTCCAAATAATCACTGGCTGTCCATCATATCCTTCAAATGTCACCTTATCAGCACCAACCTCAAAGAAAATATCCTCATCTCTCATCTTCCCTTCTCTATCTACTATTGCTCTAGCAATCGCTTTGCTTATTAATCCTTTTCCAATTCCTCCAGGTCCTTCAACATAATAGTTTATTCTCGCCTTTGATATCTTAGCAATAAAAGATAAATAACGTAGTCTATACTCCTCAAGACGTTTATAATCATCCATATAAATATCAGGATGCTTTTCCAATACTTCACTCAACTTCATTCCACGTAGCAATACTTCCTGCCTAATCACATCTTTTTCATTTAAACTTTTTCCAATACGATATCTTCCATAACGCATTCTATTCTCCAATCTTTTAGTAAGACATGTCCTAAAATCAAAATTAGCTTTGATTTCAGTATCATCATACCTGTATTTACCTAATTCTTGTTGTTTCTCATTCTCATGCGTTAAATACTCAACACAATCAAGAAATTTACCAGCTCCCTTCACTACATTCACAAAATTCTCAGGTATACCAAACCATCTCGCTATAACACCAACATCAACTTGATGACTATCCATTTCAACAACTATATGCCAATGTGCAGGCTTATTCTCCCCTCTCTTATGCCTAGAATCCCTTTCCTCATCAAGTTCAGTATATACATCCTTATCATGATATATATACGCCCATCTCTCAATCGTCCTATGTAACAATGCATCCTTAATTTTCTCCTCTGTCATCAAGTATTTACCAGTCTCAGGATGCTTCTCATATTGCATAATATTAAATATTCTAGCTTTTATTCCCATTAAATCACCAACTATAATCTCTAATACAACACAAATTATAGCTAGTTTCAAAACATATGTCAAGCAAAATACTAACAACATTAGCTATATTTTTTTATTATAAAAAGCTCTGAAAAATAGCAAATATAGTTACTTTCAATGTTACGTGACATGTAAAAAATAAAAAAAATTTAATGCACCAGCCCACCAAAACTAATCAATATAGCCAGTTTCACTATCTAATCAAAAGATATGCAAACTAAACAATACAGCCATATCTTACATACAAGTAACTGTATAAACATACAAAAATAGTTAGTTTAGTTAGCGCCCATTCATACAAGCCCAGAACGGGCGCGTTATGTCAAAATCAAGCACTGAGAGGTATCAAATGATATGATTAGTTAGTTTGTTTGAAAAAAAGTTTTGAAGCTTCTAAAAAGTTAATTCAGAAAATTATGATTACTACACAAAATAATCACAATTTCACATTACATTCAAACCAAATAAACTTAATGACCTACCTTAATTAGAAGGGCTACTCGCTTGCTTTCCAGTCAAGGGTTTCATATATGACTTGCCATCTTATCAAATAACTGTAGTCAAGTCACCCTTGACAGTTCAGCATTCTGTCATCTTTTCGCTTCTATGACGCGAAAAAGAGAACTAATCACAGATTAGATATAGAACTATATTTTCACCTAACCTATTCTATGACAGAATCGCTCCTCGCCTATTCCATAAACAAAAACATTCAAATAAACATCACAGATAAATCCATTTCATTATCATTTCTACCATCTATTAAATTACTAAAAGAAAAAACATCACTTCTAACAAATTCATACTTTAAATCATCATCTTTCCACTGAAAACTATCTACATAAGACTTTAAAGTTTCCCCAGATGGACGAAACTTCATTAGTAACGAAGCTCTTCTAAATAAAG
>JAFXWR010000213.1 GCA_017542725.1 Lachnospiraceae bacterium
AAATTTACAATCTCGCAGCACAGAGCCATGTTCAAGTGAGTTTTGAAGAACCTGAGTTTACTGCAAATGTTGATGCAACTGGTACATTAAGAATTGTAGAAGCTGTAAGGATGCTCGGACTAAATAAGAAAACTAGAATATATCAAGCTTCAACTTCTGAACTTTACGGAAAGGTCGAAGAAGTTCCGCAGAGTGAGACTACACCATTTCATCCATATAGTCCATATGCAGTAGCAAAGCAATATGCATTTTGGATTTCTAAAGAATATAGAGAAGCATATGATATGTTTGTCTCAAATGGCATACTTTTTAACCACGAGTCTGAGAGACGAGGCGAGACTTTTGTAACAAGAAAAATTTCACTTGCTGCAGGAAGGATTGCATGTGGACTCCAAGATAAATTGTATCTTGGCAATCTTGATTCTCTTCGTGATTGGGGCTATGCTAAAGATTATGTAGAATGTATGTGGTTAATTCTTCAAGCAAAAGAAGCTGATGATTATGTTATAGCGACCGGTGTTCAACACACTGTAAGAGAGTTTGCGACATTGGCGTTTAAGAATGTTGGGATTGAACTTAAGTGGGAAGGTAAAGAAATAAATGAAAAAGGAATAGATGTTAAGACTGGAAAAGTTTTAGTAGAAGTTTCAAAAGATTTTTATAGACCTACTGATGTTGTAAACCTCCTTGGAAACCCTACAAAAGCAAAAGAAAAACTTGGCTGGAACCCTCAGAAGACTTCTTATGAAGAATTAGTTAGAATTATGAGCGAGCATGATTTAAAACTTGCACAGCAAGAGAAAATGTTATCACAAAAATAATGTTTTATGATGAATAAAGATTCAAAAATATATGTTGCCGGACATAATGGCATGGTTGGTTCTGCAATTGTGAGAGAGTTAAAGAAGAAAGGCTATAACAATTTAATTCTCAAATCACACAATGATCTTGACCTTACTAGACAAATAGATGTTGAGAATTTTTTCAGCAAAGAAAAACCAGAATATGTTTTTTTAGCAGCTGCTAAGGTTGGTGGCATTGGCGCAAATAGTGCAGCACTCGCAGACTTTATGTATGACAATATGATACTTGAAATGAATGTTATAAATTCTGCATGGAAGAATGGTTGCAAAAAACTTGAGTTTCTAGGTTCATCATGTATTTATCCAAGAATGGCGCCACAGCCTATAAAAGAAGAGTACTTATTAACTGGTGAATTAGAAAAAACAAATGAAGCCTATGCTCTTGCAAAGATTTCTGGATTAAAATATTGCGAGTTTCTAAATAAACAATATGGTACAGATTATATATCAGTAATGCCTACCAATCTTTATGGACCAAATGATAATTATCATCCCGAGCATAGTCATGTGCTGCCTGCACTTATAAGAAGATTTTATGAGGCTAAGACTGATGGATTAAGAGAAGTAATATGTTGGGGAGATGGAAGTCCACTTAGAGAGTTTTTATACGTAGATGATTTAGCAGAACTATGCGTTTTCCTTATGAATAACTATAGTGGCAATGAGACTGTAAATGCTGGCACTGGTAAAGAAATAACAATTAAAGATTTAACAAAGCTTGTTGCCAAGATAATTGGCTATGAAGGTGAGATAAAGTGGGATACAAGTAAACCAAATGGAACTCCAAGAAAACTACTAGATGTATCAAAAGCAACTAAACTTGGATGGCAATATAAAATAGAATTAGAAGATGGCATAAAACTTGCATATAAAGATTTTGTAAATAATATAAATAAACGAGTATAAATGAAGATATCAGATTTTCAAAATTTTTACAAATTAAATAAAATTGTTTGGTCAACGCATGGGTTAGCACGAATGCAAGAAAGAGATATATCAATTGCGGATATTGGTAATTGTATATTGAACGGAGAAATCATTGAAGAATATACTGAAGAGCCACCATCTAAAAGTAGTGCGTTGCTATTCTATAAGAATGAAAATAAGGCAATACATGTTGTTTTAGGAATTGATGAAGAACAAATATATTTTGTAACAGCTTATATACCTACAAGTGATAAGTTTGAGGAAAACATGAAAACAAGGAGGAAATAGTATGTGTAAATACTGTAAAAATGATAGAATGATTAATAGTTTTACTACACATGTAGTGAATTACAAGGAATATGTAATCATTATTAAAAATGTTCCTTGTTTAGAGTGTTCACAATGTGGAGAAAAATATTATTCTAATGATGTTGCTTTACTTCTGGATAGAATCGTAAATGACACTAAGAAGAGCATGCAAGAAATTTCTGTTATAGATTATAAAAAGGTTGCATAATTTTGTATGAATTATATTTTATTGTCAGGTGGTTCAGGAAAACGACTTTGGCCACTTTCAAATGAGATGAGATCAAAACAATTTATAAAGATATTGAAAAAAGATGATGGAACTTATGAATCAATGGTTCAAAGAGTCTATCGTCAGATTAAAAAGGTTGATCAAGATGCAAATATTACAATTGCAACTTCAAGTGCCCAAGTGCCAACGCTAAAAAATCAACTTGGTGATAATATAAATATTTCAATAGAGCCGTGTAGAAGAGATACATTTCCAGCTATAGTGCTAGCTTGTATGTACCTTAATGATGTAAAAAAAGTTGACATTAATGATACAGTTATAATTAGTCCAGTTGACCCATATGTTGATGATGACTACTTTAAAACTTTAAAGGAACTTGATGAAAAAATGAAATTATCATCAAACAATATTGGGCTCATAGGAATTAAACCAACCTATCCAAGTGAAAAATATGGATATATAGTACTTCGTAGGGGCGAGCACTGCGAGCCCGTATCCATGGTTGTAGATAAGTTTATAGAGAAACCAAGTGAAGAGAATGCAAAAAAACTTATATTAGATGGTGCTCTCTGGAATGGTGGCGTATTTTGCTTTAAACTTAAATATATCGTAGATAAGGCACACGAATTAATTAATTTTACTGACTACAAAGATTTATATGATAAATATGAATCATTAACTAAAATCAGTTTTGATTATGCTGTAGTTGAAAAAGAAAAGAATATTGATGTTGTTAAGTATGATGGTGAGTGGAAAGATATTGGTACTTGGAATACTTTAGCAGAAGTAATGACAGATAAAACCATTGGTAATGTAATTATTGACAATAAGAGCAATAATGCTAATATTATTAATGAATTAAATATACCAATTATAGCTATGGGACTTAAAGACATAGTTGTAGCAGCAAGTGCTGATGGCATATTTGTATCAGATAAAAATGAGTCAAGTTATAATAAACCATTAGTTGAAAAATTGGACAATAGACCAATGTATGAAGAAAGAGCATGGGGAGATTTTCAAGTTCTTGATATATATAAAAACTCTCTTACAAAGCACTTGTTTATAAAAGAAGGAAAGAGCATAAGTTATCAAAAACACAATCATAGAGATGAAGTGTGGACAATTATAGATGGCGATGGATTATTCATCTTAGATGATGTAGAGAAAAATGTAAAAGCTGGAGACGTACTTACTATTAAGAAGGGACAAAAACATATGCTTAAGGCTATAAAAGATTTACACTTTATAGAAGTTCAGTATGGCGATGAAATTTCAGAGGATGATATAGAAAGATTTTAATATGAATGATAATAAAAAATATAGAATATTATTAGTTCATAATTTTTATCAGCAACCTGGTGGCGAAGATACAGTATTTAGAAATGAGAAGAAGTTGCTTGAAGATAAAGGACATGAAGTAATAACTTACACCAGAGATAATTCAGAATTAAAAGGCAATTTTTTAAAAAAAATATTACTGCCATTTATCACAATTTTTAATCCAAAAACATATTTTGATATAAAGAAGATTATAAAAGATAAAAATATAGATATTGTTCATGTTCATAATACCTTATGCTTTATAAGTCCAGCTGTATTCTATGCTGCTATAAAGATGAAATCACCAGTTATTCAAACACTTCATAATTTTAGAATGCAATGTTCAAATGGATTGTTCTATAGAGATGGGCACATTTGTGAAGATTGTGTAAATTATGGGTTACTGTGTGCATTAAAACATAAGTGCTATAGGAATAGTTTTTTTCAGACACTTGCGATTGTGCTATTGTTAAAAATTCATAGGTTTATTGGAATATATAGAAAAGTAAATTTTATCTGTTTGACTGAGTTTAATAAAAGTAAGTTACTATTAAATAAAAAACATATTGTTGATGAAGATAAAGTCTTTGTAAAGCCTAATTTTGTTTTTGAAGAAAATACCAATTATAACTCTACAAATAAGTTGAGTGAAAAAGATTATAATTCAATAAATAAAGGATATTATTTATTTGTTGGTCGACTTGATGAAATTAAAGGAATAGATATCGTATTGGAAGCATTTTCAAAATTGCAAGATAGAGAGTTACATGTGATAGGTAGTGGTAGTGTAGATTATATTAAAGAGTATTCAAAATATGGTAATATTAAATTCTTGGGGCAGTTGCCTCATAATGAAGTAATGAACGAAATGAAGAATGGCAAAGCATTAATATTCCCATCAAAGTTGTTTGAAGGCAATCCTATGACTATAATTGAATCATATGAAAATAGATTACCTGTAGTTTCATCTGATGTAGGAAATGCGAAGGAGATGGTTGAGGATGGAATTAATGGATTGCACTTTAAGACAGGAGATGCTGAGTCATTAATTAGTACAATTGAAAAACTTGATAAGATTGATATGATTACACTAAAAGAGAATGCTTATAGAGAATTTGATAATAAATATAATCAAAAAGTTGGATACAATAATATAATTAATTTATATAGCAGAATGATTGAGAAAGATTAATATGAGGATACTATTTGTTGGGCTATGTGCCCACTATACAATTGGTTTAAATTATCAAGATAATCAGTTTTGTAAGTTCTTTATTGAACGAGGGGATGAAGTATTATACATATCAGACCCGAATGAGTATATTGATGGAAATCTTAATTATGTTGGTGCTGTAAATAAGAGTATAGAAAGAAATTTTAAGTTAATTCGTCAAGATTACTTATTTAAATCAATTTCAACAATTTGTTCTAAACTTAAATTATTTAAAAGTATATATAGTATAATAGATGAATTTAAACCTGATGTTATTTATTGTCATGGCCCACAATATATTAATGTGATAGACATTGTTAAATATAAAAAAAATAATAAAGATGTCACAATTTATGCTGATACACATACTGGCTATCATAATGTTAATATCAAAAAATGGTACTTCACTCTTCTTTATTGTGTATATTATAAGAGTTTATATAAATATTTAGAACCTCATCTTAAAAAATATTTTTATATAGGAGATTCAGAGAAAGAATTTAGTTTAAAGGTTTATAAATCTGATATGAATAAGATGGAATTTCTACCTTTAAGTGCGGATGAAATGTCCGAGTCATTATACTTAAAGTATAGGAAGGAAGTTAGAACAAAGTTAAAGTTTAATGATGATGATATAATGGTTTTTCATTCTGGAAAAATTAACAAAAATAAAAGAACCGACTGGGTTGTTGACTCAATAAATTCCATTAATGACAATAGAGTTAAACTTGTTATTGCAGGTTCAATATTAAACAATGATAAAGATTTAGAAGAAAAGATTTTAAAATCTAATAATACATTTTTTGTTGGTTGGTTAAATGGTGAAGAATTGATAAAATTTTTATGTGCTGCTGATTTGTATTGCCAACCTGGGTCACCATCAATCACTCTTCAAACGGCAATTTGCTGTAAAACACCAATTATTTGTTTTAAACATCAGTTTTACAGTTATTTATATGATTTCAAAAGTATTATTTGGATTGAACAAAATATGGATATTGCAAATGCTATAAAGAGAATCTTATTAAATCAAGATGAACTTATTAATTTGAAATATTATGCAAGTACAAATTCATATAGATTAGATACTAAGTATTTATTAAAAAAAGCAATGGAGATATTATAATGAACTACGCATTGATTGGCTGTGGCAGAATAGCTGTAAATCATATAAAGGCTGCAGTCAATAATAAATTGAATATAGTAGCTGTTTGCGATATTGATTTAAGCCATATAGACATATTATATGATAAAACAAAGTTTAACGACGTGTATGATGTATCAAAAGTCAGAAAGTATGTTGATTATAAAGTTATGATTGACGAGAATCCTAACATTGAGTTAATCGCTATAGCTACAGATAGCGGTGTCCACGCAGAAATTGCTAAATATTGTATAGAAAAAAATATAAATGTTATCATAGAAAAACCTATGGCAATGTCCATGAAGGATTGTGATGAAATAATTAAACTTGCAAATGAACATAAAGTAAAAGTTTCAGTCTGCCACCAAAATAGATTTAATCTTGCAATTCAAGAAATGAGAAAAGCGCTTGATAGTGGTAGATTTGGCAAAATTTCTCATGGTTCAATAAATGTGCGGTGGAATAGAGGCAAGGATTATTATGATCAGGCAAGTTGGAGAGGTAAGTGGGCTTCTGATGGTGGATGTCTTTTCAATCAGTGTATACATGGCATAGATTTACTTAGGTGGATGATGGGAGATGAGGTTGAAGAAGTATACGGAGTCACAAAACAACAATTTCATCATTATATAGAATGTGAAGATATAGGAATGGCGGTTGTTAAATTTAAAAATGGGGCTATTGGGACTATTGAAGGAACAGTTAATGTTTATAAAGAGAATTTAGAAGAGACATTATATCTTTTTGGAGAAAAAGGAACATGTAAAATTGGAGGGAAATCAACTAATAATATAGATTTTTGGAACTTCTCTGATACAGATGCAAATGATGACAAGAATAAAAACTTGCAAGAACAAACTTCAAATGTCTATGGTAATGGGCACACATCATTGTATGCAGATGTTATAGATTCAATTAAAAATGATAGAAAACCATACATTGATGCAATTGCAGGCAGAAATGCTGTTGAGATGATATTAGCGATTTATAAGTCTTCTTTCACTGGGGAACCAGTGAAGTTGCCACTAAAGAACATTGCTTCAATAGATTTTGTTGGAAAGTTCTAATATGGGAAGAATTGTAAATATTGTAAAGACATTATACGGAAGAGTCGATTGGTCTGTAGTAAGAAAAAAAATACTCAAACTTGTTAAAACTATTATTACCATAAAAGAGAATAATGCAAAAGTTAAGTTTGATCGAAAGTTTATTAAAGAGTTTACTGCTTCAAAATATACTCAAAGTGCGAATAAGAAAATCAAAAACATTAAAGCAAATTTAGTAGATAATATTGCAGAACTAGTTGAAAATGCAGGACATATTTCTATTGAGATTAATAACAAAGATAAACATAAAACAGATTCGGGTTATAGGTGGGAAAAGTACAAATGTTTATTTAGATTTAATAGTTTAGATGAATTGGGTAATAAAGTTTCAATTATATATAGTTGCTGTATTGTTATACGGTGTCCAAATTTTAAAGAAAAATACATCTATGATATTGTTGACATAAAAAAAGAAACGAACCAATCACAATGATGAGACATGTGATATTCGGTCATTTCTTTATATATATTATATCAATAAGTTAATTTTTTGTCAATGAAATACTTTGTACATGAAAGTTCATATATTGATGAAGGTGTTCAGATTGGTGAAGGAACTAAAATCTGGCATTTTTGTCATATACAAAAAGGTGCAAAAATTGGTATGAATTGCAATATTGGTCAAAATGTATATATAGGTTCAAATGTTACAATAGGTGATAATGTAAAGATTCAAAATAATGTATCGGTTTATGAGGGTGTAACAATTGAGGATGATGTATTTTTAGGACCTTCTTGTGTTTTTACTAATGATTTAACACCAAGAGCAAAATTCCCGAAAGGCCATGAAAACTTTGTAAAGACTTTAATAAAAAAAGGTGCAAGTATTGGTGCAAATGCGACAATTGTGTGTGGAAATACGATTGGTGAAAATTCAATGATAGGTGCCGGGGCAGTTGTGACTCATAATGTTGAAGACAATATAGTAGTAATTGGTAATCCAGCTACTAAATATGCAATTATTGATGAAAAAGGAAATATTAATGCAATTTAGAGATTTAAAAAGACAATATGATTTTTTAAAGCCAAATATCGATAAAGCAATATTTGAAGTTATTAATGATTCAAATTTTATTCTTGGAAAGCAAGTAGATGAACTTGAAAAAAAACTTGCAAGTTATGTTGGTAGAAAATATTGTGTATCGTGTGCAAATGGTACAGATGCATTGGTTCTTGCACTTATGGCTATTGGTGTAGGCAAAGATGATGCTGTATTTGTGCCTGACTTCACATACATTGCTACAGCTTCTTCTGTTTCATTTATTGGCGCGACACCTATTTTTGTTGATATAGATTTAGACACTTTTAACATGTCACATAAATCATTAGAATTGATGATTGAAAAGGTAATTAAAGAAGACAAGTTAAAACCGAAAGCAATTATTCCTGTTGATTTGTTTGGCTTGCCAGCTGATTATAATAACATTTCAGAGATTGCAAACAAGTATAAATTAAAAGTAATTGAAGATGCGGCACAAGGATTTGGTGGTAGAATCAACGATAAAATAGCATGTTCTTTTGGAGATATATCTTGTACATCATTTTTCCCAGCAAAGCCTCTTGGATGTTATGGAGACGGAGGAGCAATATTTACAGATGATGAAGAAATCTATAATCTTATTAAGTCTCTAAGGTCAAATGGAAAATCTGAAACTGATAAATATGATAATATACGAATTGGAATGAATTCAAGACTAGATACTATACAAGCTGCAATTTTGAATGTAAAGTTTGATGCATTTGTTAATAATGAATTAGAGAATATTAATGTTATTGCTAATAAATATACAAAAAGCTTGAAAGATAAATTTAAAACTCCACATATTCCAGATGCTTTTTTTTCAAGTTGGGCACAATATACTATACTATGTGACAGTGAAGATCAAAGAAATAAATTAAAAAGTGTTTTAAAAGATAATAATATACCAAGTATGATTTATTATCCAAGAGGGATGCATCAACAAAAATGTTTTTCTAAGTATAAGTTTGACAATAATCATTATTCAAACACTATAGAAGCTACTAAAAGAGTTTTAAGTCTTCCAATGCATCCGTATTTGTATGATAAAGAGATTGATGAAGTATGTAATATTATAAATAAAGTATAGGTGGTTATATGAGTGGATTAAAAGAGAAAATTTTGAATAGAAAAGCAGTTTTAGGTGTCTGCGGGTTAGGCTATGTTGGTCTTCCTTTAGCTGTTGAAAAAGCTAAAGCTGGTTTTTCTGTAATTGGTTTTGATGTGCAAAAAGAGAAGATAGACTTGGTAAATAGTGGGAAAAATTATATTGGTGATGTTGTTGATAATGACTTAGACAAATTAGTCAAAGATGGAAAACTGAAAGCTACTACAGATTTCAAAGAAGTATGTAATTGCGACTGTATATGTATATGCGTACCAACACCACTTGACATTCATCAAGAACCAGATATATCTTATGTAAAATCTTCTACAGAAGAGATTGCTAAATATTTACACAAAGATATGTTGGTTGTGCTAGAATCAACTACATATCCAGGTACAACTGAGGAGTTAATTAAGCCAATTTTAGAGAATACTTCTGGATTGAAGTGTGGAATTGATTTTTATTTAGCATTTTCACCTGAAAGAGTTGATCCGGGAAATCTAATATATAAAACAAAAAATACTCCAAAAGTTGTTGGAGGCTGCACGCCAGAGTGTACAGATATTGCTGCAACTATGTATGAATGTGTTCTTG
>JAFXWR010000214.1 GCA_017542725.1 Lachnospiraceae bacterium
AAAACCAGGTATTACAAGATTCATTATATTGTGTTCTGATCTAAATAAGTCTGCTTTCAATTCAAATATACTTCCATATCTATCCTTATAATCTATTTTCATACATTTATCTATTATAGGATTGATTCTTTTTTCAAAATCAGCATCATTAAAATAAGTTAAATAATGCTTCATAAGGGAACCGATAGCATATATGTCGGTTGCTTTATTTGATGAGCCAAAGCCATATTGCTCGGGTGCAGCAAATTCTTCTGTGCCGATGAGAGTTGTGTCCTTATCTTCAGATGGCTTGTAGAATTTTGCGGCATTCAAATCTATTAAATATAGGTCATTATTTGGAGTAATAATTATGTTGCTTGGTTTTATATCCCTATGAATTATCGATTTTTCGTTTTTTACGTTTACATTGTTTGCATTTTGTAAATCTTGAATAATGTCGCAGAGTTTGTAAATGTGACTATAAAATGTCTTTGTGTCTAGGTTCTTGTTTTCAAGGTATTCTGCGAGCGTAATGCCTCCAATATATTCTTCTATGATGGTAAGTGTGTCATTTTTTAATCCATAGTCGATAATTTTTGGAATATTTTTGATAGGGTGCTCGTGCAAGTATTTGTAGACATCAAGGTCAAAGATAGTTAGAGTTTTTTGGACATATAAAGAACCAGTGTTTTTATCTCTTATGATAGAAACACTTTTTTTGTTGATGTCGGAGTTGACGGGTTCGTAATTATTTAGTTTTTTATTATCATGTGGCATATTGTTAAAGGGTTCGCAGTGCTCGCCCATACGATGAGGGCTCTGCAAGCATTCGCCCCTACGGTTAAATTAATTATATCAAACAAATTGTGAATATGCTATAATAATTATTATGAAAAATAAGGCGATAAAAACTGTATTGGCGGTGGTTTTAGGATTTGTGGTATTTTGTGCTGCATATGCCGTTGGCGTTATTAATATGACTGATGATAGGTTTGCTGAGGCTAGATACAATATTATTGTTATGAAATTAACTAACTTCATAAAAAATGAAAAGAGAATTAATATTAAAAACAACAATGACTTATATGGCTTATGGAAAGACACAAATAGTAAGTACGAAGAAAGGTATGAGGCACTTATAGATAACGATTCAATAACATTGTATAAATATTCTAATGATGATCCAACAATTTATTGGATAGGCACATTTGATACTTCTGATTTTGGGGGTGGGGTCAAGACTGTCCAATCTAAAAACTTTTCATTCGTTTCTGACTTGATAGAAAATGCTGCTAAGTCAGAGTTTAAAGAATTTACATATGAAGATGGCAAAATCAAATTCATTTCACAGTATAATGATGGTTATAGTGAAATTACACTTGAAAGGTGTGCCATGAATGTTGAAAGACTTAGAGTTGTGAAGTATCCTGGAAATAGAAAAAGTTACTATGATGAAAATACTAATTACACTGTAAATATAGGTGACTACCAGATTAGTTATCCAAGTTATTTTGACCATAAAGAAGAAGAGACTCAAGAAAATATGATTGATAAATGGATGGCGCCTGAAGATTATAAAAGTATATATAGAATGATAAACAATAATCATTTAGTATATTCACCAAGTAGCACCGATGCGCATGCTGAATTATTTATAGCAGAATATGTTAACGCAAATATTAATGATATCTATGAGTATGATGAAAATATAAGAGAGAATAGTTTTGTTCATATGAATCCTATGAATGAAGAAATAGCAACAATGAAATTGGAGGGAGATAAAGATGATAGGATTACCTACATCTTTTCTAATAGATATGATGACCCTGAGAGCGGACGGACGATATATGGAATGATAGTTGAAACATATATGCTTATGAAAGAGACAAATTCAAGCTTTATAATTTCAGTATCATATGACTATGATGATGTTTCCGACTATGATTATTTGGCTGACTATGCGAAGATGTTGAAGGGTATTAAAAAGATTAATTAAAATGGCGAAAGGGCTCGCAGTGCTCGCCCCTACAGTTGACGCAATATGACATCCGCTATAAGTGATATATACATTGCAACTAATGACTTTTCTGTAAAAAAGTGTGAATTTTGGGTCTATTTTACTGTAAAAAAGTGTGAACTCTAGGCTGATTTTTCTGTAAAAAAGTGTGGATTTTGAGTTGATTTTCCTGTAAAAAAGTGTTAAACTTACACTATGAAGCGTACAATCTATGAAAAACTAAAAAGATGGAAAAATAACCCTGAAAGAAAGCCGCTTATAATAGAGGGAGCTAGGCAAGTTGGGAAGACTTAAATATAGATAGAATTTTGACATCACTTAGTGCAATGATAGGTTTTAAGATAGATGAGAATACACTTATATTTTTTGATGAAATTCAAGTGTGTGGGAAAGCAGTAACATCGCTTAAATATTTTTGCGAAAACAAGAGAGATTTTTTTGTAATAGCTGCTGGAAGTTTACTTGGACTAAGTTATAGTGATGGAACTGGATTTCCAGTCGGAAAAGTTGATTTTATGAATATGTATCCACTTAGTTTTAAGGAATACTTGTTATCAGAAGGTCAAGATATATTAGTTGAGTTAATAAATAACAAAGATTATAAAACTATAAAACAAGTTAAGAATAAATTTGAAAACTATTTTAAAACATATTGTTTTGTAGGTGGAATGCCGGAAGTTGTTGGAAATTATATAAAAAACAAAGACTTTAATGAAGTCGTATCAGTTCAGAAAAGTATTTTGAAATCATATGATTTGGATTTTTCAAAGCATGCAAAGAATGGAAAACTTGAAAAGATTAGAATGGTTTGGAATGCTATACCACAAGAATTATTAAAAGATAATAAAAAGTTTAAATATAGTGATATAAAAAGAGGTTCTAGAGCTAAAGATTTTGAAGATGCAATTCAGTTTTTAAGAGATACGGGATTAATATATACTATCTGCAATATCAAAAAGTTTACTTCTCCAATTGCTACATATGCTGATGCTAGTTGTTTCAAGATATATACACTTGATATAGGCTTATTATCAAATATGAATAATGTAAATGCTAATATTATAAATGAAATGGACAAAATTTTTGTAGAATATAAAGGAGCGCTTGCAGAACAGTTTGTTTTAAATCAATTATTGACTAATGGTTTTGAAAAAGTATTTTATCATACAGATGAAACTAGCAGATTGGATATTGATTTTGTAATAGAAGTTGATGGCAAAGCTACACCAATAGAGGTGAAATCAGGTATAAATCTTAAGTCAAAGAGCTTAAATAATATAATAACTAAAAATAAATTAAAAAAAGCTATAAGATATTCGCTTGCGGATTATAAGCAGAATGAAGTTATAGAAGATGTGCCGATATATGCTATATAGCCGAATTTATGTAATAAGTAAGTGACAATTACTAAGATTTGTCAGTGAAAAAATTACCACCACGACGGTGGTAATTTTTAATTTGTGAATAGGGTATAATTTATAAAAATAAAATTAGTTTGGAGGATATAATATGAAAAAGATTTTTGTGTTGTTACAAATAGTTATTATAATTTTCATAGTAGGATGTAGTAATAGCGAGTTTAGCTCTTCAAATAGTGGAATTAGGGAAACATTGAGTTTTAGTGATTGGAAGGAAAGTTATCGCAATGAAATTGATAGAGCATATGAAAAAGCAAGAAGCGAATCGGATAAACCATTGTCAAAAGCAGCTTTTGAAATAGGTGCTTATACTAGATATAAAGCAAAAAGATAAAAATAAAAACATATTAAAAGAGGTTTATTATGAAAAAAGTATTTTTAGTAGCAGCATTTATCTTATGCATGATGCAAATGGCATTTGCGGGCCAATTGAAGCAAGACGTCAAAGGATTTTATTATGTGAAAGATAACGGCTCTTATGCAGTATCTGAGTGGGTTACTATTGACTTGGATGCAGATGGAAAAGAAGAGTATTACTATTTTTACTCTGACGGATATATGGTTATAAGTGGCAAAACACCTGACGGCTATGATGTAAATAGCAAAGGTCAGTGGGTCGTAAATAACAAGGTACAAACAAAAGACAAAATCATAAGTAATAGTTCGAATAATGCACTTGGAAATTATTATAGTGGAATTACAGATGCTATGACTGATGCATACAGTAAAAGTTTGGATGCTGGTATAAAGGCTGTAGAAGCCGGTATGGACTTGGGTGCTAAGGTTGTAGAAGATTCTATTGATGCAGTAGGTAATATGTATGGAGACATTTTGAAAGGTGCTGCAAATGATTATAAGGATGCTTATAAAGATGCAATGGATGAGTATAAGAAAGAATACAACAAGGCAATGAATGAGTATAGTGATGCACTAAAAGATTATAGCAATCAACTTAGCAATCTTTTTAAATAAAAAATTATAAAGAAAGAGGAGAGATATTATATGTATTGTAATAAATGTGGAAATCAAATTAAAGATGATGCATTATTTTGTGATAAATGCGGTGCAAAAATTGAGAAGAATAATAGTGAAAATAATGCAAGTAATGTAAATAATGAAAATGTCTCAAGCGAGCAAAATGCAAATATTATTACACCAAGCAAAAATTTTGATTTATTAATTATAGTGGCAGCCATATTATCAATTATATCTACTTTTTTGCCATTTATAACTATTAGTTTTTTTGGAACCCCTTTGCAAAAATCTTATTTTGATGGAGATGGAAAGATAATAGTTATAATATCAATTCTTGCAATTGTATTTTCAGTGTTAAATAAAAAAATTGCTGTTATTGTATGTGGAATTATAAACTTATCAATTTTGATTTTTGATACATTTAATATTACTAGTTTTGCAGGACAAAATGAGGCAGCAAATGAAATTGTTAAAAGTATGATAATCAAAGGGCCTGGTTATTATTTGTTGTTTATTGCTTCAATAGGACTAGTGGCCGCTGGAGTTTACAGTAAATTTAAAGAGAATAATAATGGAGTTAATGAAGCACTTAATCTTACTAATATAAAGAATAAAATAGTTAATTTAACAAACAGTGTAAGTGATAAAGCAAAAAGTGTCGATATAAAAGATGGAAAAACAAAAAAAGTATTAGCTGTACTTGTAGGAATTATTGTATTAGTGGTAGCAATTATTTTTGGTTTATCACTTAGAAATCCAGGAAAATTTGTAAAAAATATGTATGGTGAAGAGCAATATAAATTTAGAGATGGAACATTTGCAAAGAACAAATGGGTTACACACAATGGGAAAGAGTATCACTTTGACGAAAATGGAATTATCCAAAAAGACAAATGGGTAGATGAATATTATTATGTAGATGAAAATGGTGTAAAAAGGAAAAACTATTTTCTTGAGTATAATGATGATAAATACTATTTGAAAAGTGATGGGAAATATGCAAAAAAAGAGTTGGTTGATATAAGTGGAGCAACTTATGCATTTGATGATGAAGGTAAACTTAAAAGTAATACATTGTGGGAAAATGCTACTCCAAGTTATACTGCTTATGTAAATAAAGATGGAACTATAAGAAAAACAAAGGGTTATTATGATGTTGATAATTATCAAACTATATATGTTAAAGATAACAAAACTGGTGCATTGGTAACAAGTGAATGGTTAAAGAATAGTAATACTGGTAAATATAACTTTTTTAATGAAGCAGGGGTAATGGAAAAAGACGTGCGAATAGAATGCTTTAAATATGGGGACAATAGCAATTATTTTGTATGCAGAGATGATAAAAAGATAGAGAATAACACCCTGAAAATTATTTTGGGAATGAGTAGTGAATTGGTAAAGGATGGTTTAACAGTAGACTATTATTATGTTGATGAAGATGGTAATATGCTTACAGATACTTCAAAATATATTGACGGAAATAAATGGACTTTTGACAGTGAAGGAAAGGCTACCATAGATTTATGGGGGCATAAGAATTATATAAATACAAATCAGCAATATTTAATTAATCAGACAAAATATGAAGGCATATATTTTACTGATGCTATTTATGATAGTAAGGAAGCACATTTGGAAATTGTAGTTGATAAATCTGATGTAACGTTGTTTTTATATGAGGGAGAAAACAGAAAACAAATAAAAAATAACTATAGTTATATTGATGAAGATTATGATATAACAATGTATAGTAAAGCTTGTAGCCCATCTTATAATTTTACTGGTACAATGGATGGTAAAAGTGATAGAGTACGTGTAGATAGACATCAAGCAGTTACTACAATTTTAAATCATTTACAAACTGGGATGGGGTTTGTCATAAGAATCATTAATGATAGTTATTATTCTAAAAAATATGTGTTTTATGTTGACCCTCAAAATTTCCCACAAGTGTATGATGATACATTTGCGATTAAAAATGGTTGGAGAGGAGATTCATATTATGTAAATAATATAAAGGTAACAAATCAGTGGCAAGAATATAATGGCGATTGGTATTATCTTGGATCCGATGGTAACATAGTTAAGAATAAATGGGTTGATAACGAATATTATGTTGATAAAGATGGGAAAATGCTTAAAGATACTATAACTCCTGATGGGTATAAAGTTGATAAAAATGGAAAATATATTAAATAAAATATTTTAAATAGAAAGGAATGTTATGAAAAAAATGTTTTTATTATTTGTTTTTGTTTTATGTTTGGGGCAAGTGACACTTGCGGGTCAGCTGAAGCAAGATGTCAAAGGAATTTACTATGTGAAAGACAACGGCTCTTATGCAGTTTCTGAGTGGGTTACTATTGACTTGGATGCAGACGGGAAAGAAGAGTATTACTATTTTAATTCTGAAGGGTATATGATTGTAAATGGTAAAACTCCTGACGGCTATGATGTAAATAGTAAGGGCCAATGGGTTAAAAATGGAAAGGTTCAAACAAAAGACAAAACTATAAACAATAGTTCAAATAATGCACTCGGGAATTATTATAGCGGAATTACAGATGCTATGACTGATGCATACAGCAAAAGTTTGGATGCCGGTATGAAGGCTGTAGAAGCTGGTATGGACTTAGGTGCTAAGGTTGTAGAAGATTCCATTGACGCAGTAGGAAATATGTATGGAGGCATTTTTAAAGGTGCTGTAAATGACTATAAGGATGCATATAATGATGCATTGAATGAATACAAGAGAGATTACAACAGTGCAATGAATGAGTATAAGCAAGAATATAACAAGTATATGAATGAGTACAGCAATGCTTTGAAGGATTATAGCAATCAACTTGGAAATATTTTTAAAAGTTTTGGTTACTAATTAGTTTAAATAATAAAGAGATATATAAAAATGTGAGGTGTAGAATTATGAAAAAGATTATAATTGTGGCTATTTGTATTGTAGCAATATTTACAGAAGCATTTGCAGCGCAATTTAATGATGTAATGTATGGGAGAAAGTGTATCAAAGATGATTTTAGTTACGCAAAATCTGAATGGGTGACTATAGACGCAGATGGTGATGGATATGCAGAATATTATTATTTTAATAGTGATGGATTTTTAGTTGTAAATCAGACTACACCGGATGGATATAAAGTAAATGGAAAAGGACAATATGTAGTTGATGGGGTGGTTCAAACGAAAAAGTTAGAAACGGCAAATGTTGATGCCGATGGAACAAATTATATTATTAGCAAGAAAAAAGAAAATGATATTACAGAATCAAAACAAGATGTATTTGTGGATGTCGGAGATAACACAAATGGAACAGAGAATGACCCAAATACTATACAGCCAAAAGTAAGAAAAGCGATGGACCTGGCTGTATTGTTGAGCGGAGAAGATGGGGATATAATAGTACCATTTTCAAAAAAAGAGATGAAAGCAATGTTGCAATTGTATGGATATAAAAAAAGTACAATTGATCGAGCACTAAGTGAAGTAAAAATTAATTGGAAGGAACATGCATTAATCTGGGCTAGACATTTACACAAGAAGGGCTTTACTAGAGGGCAAATAAGAGAACGTTTGAGAGAAATAGATGAGTTTAGTAGTGATGAAGTAAAATATGCATTGGATAATCTAGAAGCCAACGTAGCAACAAGAAAGTATGTAGACCCTGCAGAGTATGTAGGATTGAGTGATGAGGAAAAGATGGCAAAATTATTTTCTCTTGGATTTAATGAAGAGCAGGTGAAACAAGCTTTAGTATTTATAAATGATAGCCAATAATTTACACTGCCAATAATTCTTGATAAATACTCCTACAAGTGATAAAATATATTATCACACTTTAGGGGGAGAAAAATGAGTATTGAAACTATAATACATTTTTTAGAGAACACTTTTTTAACTGATGTGGTAGCCATCTGCACATTTTTACTTGAGATGGCTGGAATAATTGTTCTTATAACTACATCAACTAAATGCTTTATCAAATGGGTACAAAAGAAAAGCCATGTGCAACTTGATCTAGCTCACGGAACTGCACTTGCACTTACATTTAAAATGGGCGGCGAGGTTCTACGTACTGTCGTAGTTAGAGAGTGGCAGGAGCTTGGAATACTTGGTGCGATAATTGTTCTTAGAGCAGCACTTACTATAATGCTACACTGGGAAATAAAGAGCGAAGAGAAAGTTTTGGATAATGAGAAGTTGAAGGAGATGAAGAAGTATTAAGACTTGGGGCTTCTTCTAATAAAAATTACCACCGCTATGGTGGTAATTTTTTGTTATTGAATAAAGTATAATATGCTTTGAAATATTTATTTTGAGTATTCGGCAATGTCGGATAGTTTGCAACTTAAAATTTTACACAATGTATCAAGTGTATGTGTATTAACATTTTTATTTTTGCGAAGCCTATCCAATTGACCAGTTGAAAAATTGTACTTGCGGATAAGTGTATACTGGGATATATGCTTCTTTTTCAATGTTTTCCATAGTTTATCATAGATTATCATATGTATAATTTTAAAAAATAGTGTATAAATTGACAATTGCCCGTAGGTGGGCTATACTATAACTTTGGAGGAAAAAGTATGGGAATATTAAGAGCAATTAGTGATAGTGTTACTGGTTCTTTTGCTGATCAGTGGAAAGAATTAATTACTGTAGATCCATTTGATGAACTTACTGTTGTTTCGCCTGGTTATTTAAAGTCTACTAACAAAGGGAGGGGAAGTAATTTTAAGGGCTCAATAGATGTAATAAGCAATGGTTCCATTATTTTTGTGCCTGAAAATACAGCAGCTGTAATTTACAGTCAAGGATATATTGAAAATATTGTAACTAAACCAGGTGGATATGAATATTTGAATGGTGAAAAAAGTATATTTAATGGAGATGATGTTCTTGATACTTTTTTTGATCAAATTAAAGAGAGAATAAGATTCGGTGGGGTAAGCAGCCAAGAAAAGAAAATATCATATGTAAATTTGAAAGAGATTAGAGGAGTACTATTTGGAACAAAAGGACCACAAATATATCACGACATGTATTATGATGCTGACTTAGAAATTGTTGCACATGGTTCTTTTTCGATTAAAATAGTAGATATTGAAAAGTTTCTTAAAAATTATTTACCAGCAAATATAAATTACTATACTCTTGATGATCTCACATCTAAGGCTCAAATTTTGCCTGAGTTTATAAGTTCATTTATTGCTGTTTTAAATGCAATGTCTTATGAATATAAATTATCTGAGTTACCTTCAAAATCTTTAATTATTTGCAATTTACTTAAGGATGACAAAGAGCATGTTGGCTCTTGGGAAGAACGTTTTGGATTTCGTGTTGTTAGCATAGCACTTGAGCATATTGAGTTTACTGATAAATCGAAAGAGTTAATTGCAAAATATAATGAGAGCAAAATGTCTATGAAGGCATATGAAGGGATTTCAAAGGAAACCTCTAATATTGTTGCACAACAGAAAATTGCAGAAGGTATCAAGGATAAGGGACTTGGAGATGGTGGTGCTGGTTTGACTTTTGGACTAAATATGGCACAAGGATTGGGCGCAAATGGTGAAGTAAAAACAAATGAAATGTCAGTTGAAAAACAAATGGAAGTTCTGAAAAATATGAAAGAACTTCTTGATGCAGGTGTTTTGACAAAAGAAGAGTTTGAAATAAAGAAAAAAGAATTGATGGGTTTATAGATGGGATTATTTGGTAAAAAAACTGGAGAAGGTCTTGGCATGCTCGGCACACTTGCAGGCTTGGCATTAGTGTCTCATTTGTTAGATACAAACGAAAAAGAAACAAGAGTGGTACATGAATATGTTGACAAAAGAGCAGAACAAGAGGAAGAAAGACGTGAAAGAGAACATGAGCGGCAGATGGAGAAAGAGAAGAAACGAAGAGAAGCTGAAAGTCCCAATGATATGGAGTTTATAAATGAAAGAATAAATGAAGGAGAAGGGATTTCAACTATAGGTGCTATTGCATTTTTAGTATTTGACTTTGCACTTTTGCTTGCCTTAGGTGGTAGAGAATATATTATTATTGTTATAGTTTTGGCAATTGTAGGAGTATTTCTTGTAAAATTTTATTTTGATAGAAGACGAGAAAGGGAAATATATAAAGAATATGCATCGCTAATAGTGGTTCAAAATTACAGAAGTATAATGGAAATTGCAACGAAAATGAATTGTAATTATGAAGAGACGTTAGCCACAATATCTAAGATTATTACAAAAGGATATGTAAAAGGTTTTCACATAGACAAAAATAAGAAAATATTAGTAGAGCAAAATAAAAATGCTACAAGTAAAAGTGATTCAATAACAAAAAATGCAAATATTCTTAAAAATGCAAATAATAAATTAATATGTCCTTATTGCGGTGGTGACCAATTTACAATGTTTAAAGGTGAAAATTGTTGTAAATATTGTGGGGGAAAAATATAGACCAGGAAGGGTAAATAATGAGTAATGATAATTTAGAAAAATGTCCGGATTGTGGAGCAAAACTTATTGTAAATATGAATGAAAATGAAATGATTTGTAAGTATTGTGGATATAAGCAGCATGTAGATATTGATAAAAGTAAGTTTGAGGAAGAATCAACCAATAAAGATGTTTCATTTCAAAGTGCATCTGCAGGTATGGAAGATAATGAAATGACAGCAAACGAAAAGGTAATGATGACCGAAAAGATTATGTTTTACATATTTTTAATAGTTTTTGTGATTGCAATTTGTTTAGTACTTATGATAATGGGCATTTTATATAAATAATTGATATTTTTATAAAAAAAATTAATTAACAAAGTTTTTTAAATTGACACTTTTAAAGTTTTTTGTGATAATAGATAGAAATAATATGAAATAATAAATTGATTGAAGGAAAGAGCACATATGAATAGTGAATCATGTATTATAAAACTATCAAAAAATATTTATAACAAGGAACCGATTTTAAAAGCAGCTTATATTTTTAGTGATGTTTTTTATGTTTATGTAGATGAAAACAATACTGATTATTTAATTAAGCTGGAGTTTAAGAATGTAAAGAATGAGAAAAACGAACATTTTAGTGATAAAGAGTTTATCAATGAAGTGATTGTTCAGTCAGTAAGATACAATATTATGCAACAAACGAAGAATATAAGAGAATTGATATTAGGACGTGCTTTAGCATCTACAATGGTAAATGATTCAACAAAATATGAAAATGACAGTGCTGATATAGAAATCAATGACATCTTAGTAGATTGGTTTGATAAATATGATAATAGTTAAAACAATAGTATGTATTTTGATGGTAGTATGTTTTATTATTTGCTCAATTATATGTGCATATACAGATGTTGTTAATTCAAAGATTCTGAATAAGGTATTAGCTACTTTTGGATTAATAAGTGTTATATTAAATAGCACTTATTATGCATTGTTTGCTGCTGATTATATAATGATATACTTATTAAACATGGTGATACTAACCTTATTCTCATTATTATTTTACTTCTTTCATATTTGGTCGGCAGGAGATAGCAAATTTTTAATAATTATAATGTCGTTTGTGCCTGTCAAATTGTATGTCAAAAATTTTAGTGAGTTAAACTCAGTGGTTGCTATAATCATTATTTTTTCAATAGCTTTTGTTTATTTGGTGTTCGAATCTATATATTTTGGATTTAGATACAAAAACTTGTTAAAGATAAACAGATATGCGATA
>JAFXWR010000215.1 GCA_017542725.1 Lachnospiraceae bacterium
AGCAATATTATTAGTTAGTGTAAAAGTATGAGGTTGTCATGCATAAATATTTAAGAGCAGTTGGCTTTAGCGAATTCGTAAGAAAATCGCAGGTTGACGATTTCTTCAAGGAAAATTTGAAAGATGAAAATTTAATAAGTACTTATATTACACAAGATATGAGACTTTGTGGTCAGTATAATTTGCCAGTTTGTAATGGTGCTGGGATATCTGTAATCGGTGAGCAGGAGAAAGATCAATTAGCGCTCATTGATTTTTATTATCCATATCTTAAAGGATATGATTATACTTTGATACAAGAATGTACTATAGAAAAACATAGCGATAAAGAATCCTATGCAGGCATAATTGATGACTATAGACTAGGCATAGCACTTATCTTTTATCTCACAAATGGAAATGTTTACAATAGCCTCATAAAAAAACACAAAATAAGTGATATTAAAATTGATAAGATATATTTATCTGCTCTTTCTGTAAGTGGAAGAATTATACTTCCTATCGATAAGAAAGAAATTTCGGGCAATGAGTTTAATGACAAGAGTAAAATAAATCCAAATTATGAGTATGATGATATAGATGATGAGGATGATGAATAAGATGACTACGAAGATTCACCAATTACTACAAGAATAATTGGTGACATGGATGATTTTTCAGAAGGCATAGGTGGTAAGCCTATAAGCATAGGTATCGGAATAAAACTACCAAGAAATCCAATTGGCTACCAAGAAAGCAGGTTGAAGAATGAAGATTTGTATTCTATAGTTGAGACAAGCCTTGTACCATATGGGATAGAATGCGACAAGTATCAGATCGTTGCAGAGATTATAAGCGTAAATAGAAAAGTAAACCAATATACTAATGAGACCATGGTTGAGATGAGAGTAGATACTATGGGATTACAATTTAATCTCATGATCAATGAGAAAGATTTGGATGGAGAGCCACTTCCTGGTAGAAGATTTAGAGGCGTTATTTGGCTTCTTGGCGAAGTTGAATTCTTGACAAAATTTGAAGAAAAAGGTAAGGAAGAGCCAAAGCAATAAGCATAGCTATAGCAATCCTTAGGCCATAAGTCATAAATATTTTTTCTGGTAGTAGACAAATGATATAGTCTTCATTTGGGTCAAGCAACCACAAGTCATTTGTAAATAATGTCTCATGAAATTTAGTAAAGAATACATCAAAGTTATTACTTGCAAAAATTATTAGAGCTATAAGAAATACTGCAACGATTGATAGAGTTCTAAGATATGTGGATTTAAGTTTTTTAATTGGATTGTCAAGTTTTTGAACTTTAAATAATGAAGAGATACATATTATAATTGCTACAAATGAAACATTTCTGAAATTTATAATTAGATTTCTAACATCGGCCATATGTATTTTTGATCTAAGGCTATAAAACTCTGTAACCACATTGTCAATTGTAACTTTAGTTTCAAGAAACTGAAGTTTACCGGAGATGTATTGCATAAGTTCTTTTGATAAGTTCTTTAAATCAAGATCGGACAAAGTGAATGGAAGATTTTTGTAAGTTTCGTTTTTGATTATAAGTTTGTATAATCCGTCTTTATCTAAAAAGCATACTAGATAAAAAGCGGCAAACAGCATAAAATATATTATTGAAAGTGAAAATAATATTAAAAATATATTGTTAAATTTTTTATTCATATAAAACTCCTTGGAGGTAATCATGAAAAAATTTAGAAAAGTGTTTTCATTGCTAATCTGTACTATTACTATTTTAACTTTAATTTCGTGTGGAGTCAATAATTCTTCAACTCAGTCTATGATGCTTAGGGCAGAGACTACTGCGGCAGCAATGTATGCTGGGGCAGGATTCGGAAGAGCAAATGCTAAGCTGGCTGCTGTGAATGACATTGCGGTAGAGGAGATGGACTTTGATGGAGCAAAATATTATACTACGGCTGATAGTAGTGGCAGTACAAGTGATAGAAAAATAATAAAAACTGTAGATTTAAATACAGAGACAAAAACATTTGATGAGTCAATAGAATGGCTTAAGTCTTATGTGGCAAGTTTTGGTGGTATTATTGATAATTCTTATGTTGATAGTGGAAACATCAACAACAAGAACTATAGAAAGAATGCAAATTTTAATGTGAGAATACCTGCCACTAAACTTGACTCGTTTTTAAGTAAGATTGGCGACAAGTTAAATATTACATTTAGACAAGAAAATATATCGGATATAACTGATGAATACTCTGATACAGAGTCTAGACTTAAAAGTCTTAAGATAGAAGAAGAAAGTCTCAACGACATGCTTAAGAAGGCAAAGAATGTAGAAGAGATGATTAAAGTTGAGGATAAACTTTCATCTGTTAGAACTGAAATTGAAAACATAACTAGAAGACTGAATAGATTTGATAAGCAGATTACATATTCGACTGTCCATATCAATATATCAGAAGTAAAAGATTTGACTGAACCTCAAGTACCAGAAGATGATTTTTCTAAAGAGACACTCTTAAAACAATTAAGAAAGAATTTTACTGAAGCAAAAAGTTTTGTTATGAGACTTGGTGCAAATATATTTACTCACATACCATGGATTATTCTAGGACTAGTAGCTATCTTATTGATCCTCATAGTATCAGCAATATTTAAGGCTTTGTTTGGAAAGAAAAATGAAACTGAGTTAGATAATAATATTGCTAAGAGTTATGAGAATATGAAAGTCACAAGTGACGACAAAGAAAAAGAAAAATCAAAAGAAGACGAAGTAGAAGTTGAATTCTACCAAGAAGAGAAAAAATAATTGTAGGACTAAGATAACATGTAGGGCGAATGCTTGCAGAGCCCTACTCTACAAATATATGGAAAGCAGTGTGAGAAAATTATTATATGTAGTACCAAGAAACTTTGACGGCAAATACCTCAAAGATTTTTTGGCTGCTCAAGGTTTTTCTCAAGAACTCATAAAACACATAAAGAAAACTCTAGGTCTTGATATGTTTCATATATTGTCAGCTGGAGAAGAAATTAGAATTGATATTATTGAAGACGAAAGTTCTGATATTGAGCCAAATCCTAACTTGCAATATGAGATACTATACGAAGATGAAGATATGATTGTTGTAAATAAACCTGCCGACATGCCTATCCACCCATCACAAGGCAATCACTTAAACACTCTTGGAAACGCTCTTGCAGCTCACTTCAACAATAGAAACTTCGTATATAGACCAATAACAAGACTTGATAGAGATACAAGTGGTGTATGCCTCATAGCAAAAAATAAATTCTCTGCAGCAATATTTTCAGAACACATCGCTAAAAATTTAATTAAAAGATCTTATCTTGGTATCGTAAAAGGTAATGTATATAATGCTCTTCATATAAATCCAAATCTTAAATCTATAGAACATTTAAATGACCTAACTGATCTTGAACTAGTAATTGATTCGCCTATAAAAAGAGTTGACGACTCCACTATAGAAAGATGCATAGCTCCAGATGGTGAAGTGGCAATTACAAAGGTGTTTGCTATAAGATATATAAAAAAATATGATGTGTCCCTATGTAAATTCATATTGCTAACAGGTAGAACTCATCAAATTAGAGTTCATATGAAGCACATTGGATTTCCAATTATAGGAGACTTCCTATACAACCCGGATTATACACTAATAAAAAGACAGGCTCTACACTCAAGCGAGTTACTTATGAATCATCCTATTACTCACGAGATGATGAGGTTTGATGCGAAAATACCAAATGACATAAATGAAATTATAAGATAAAAAAATGGATGGGGTAACCCATCCATTTTTTACGAGCCCGGTTTTAAATCTTTGAAATAAGGATGCTTTGTATCTTTCTCTGATAGCAGGATTTTAAAATCAGGGTCATCTGGTATCGGCCACTTAATATTCAAATCAGGATCGTTATACATTATGCCACCTTCATCATTTGGATGATAAAAATCTGTAACTTTATAAGAGAAGATAGCAGTGTCTGACAAAACCAAAAATCCATGAGCAAAATTTTTTGGTACATAAAACATGGTATTGTTATCTTCCGTGAGTTCTACACCATAGTGCTTTCCATAAGTAGGAGAGTTCTTCCTTATATCAACGGCTACATCAAAAACTTTCCCCTTAAGACAACGAACAAGTTTTGATTGTGGATAGTTTATCTGAAAATGAAGTCCTCGAAGTACGCCATTACTACTCATAGATTGGTTGTCCTGCACAAACTCTTCAGTTATACCCATTTTGATAAAATCATTTTTGTTATATGATTCAAAAAAATAACCTCTAGCATCTAAAAAAGGTTCATATTTTATGACCTTTAAATCTTTGATTCCTGTTTCTATTATACTAAATTTTCCCATAATTGAATTGTAGCATAGATTAAGTATAAATTAAAGAGAAAAAGGCATTATTCCTCTATTTTATGCATAAATTTAATAGATTTTTAGGTTTTAAATGTTGTAATAAGGGTCTAAAGTATTGTAAAATATATGTTAAGATAAGCTGTTTTTTACACCAATTTTTGGCATCATCGTCTAAAGTATTGTAAAATATATGTTAAGATAAGCTGGCTTTTTGTTGCTATTTTGATGAGAAAGTCATGTTTAAGGAGTTATATGTTATGGTATTAAAATTAAAGAAAAGGGTTGCAATTATTTTGATTATTGCTATGGCATTTACAAATGTAGGATTTACTACATTGGCTTCATCTATTGAGCTAACTATTAAAGCTGTAAGTGATAGCAGCAAGGAAGAATCAAAAGTAAAATATTATGGGGAAAGTTTGAGTGAGAACGCAAACATTATTATAGAAAAAAATATAGTTGAAGAGCCCGAGGAAGATGGAGATGTAAATGAAGAACCAGAGTTAGATGAAGAGGAATCACAGGTAGAGGAATCATCTGAAGAAGAAACATATGAAGATGAAACTTCTGTGATAGAAACATCTGGTAATAAAGAAACTGAAAGTAGTGGTGATGAGACGGAACAAGTAACCGTAGAGAATGAGAGTATAGATGATACCGAAACTGTAGTCGAAAGTGAGAGTACAACCGAAAGTGAAGATATGACTACAACTGGGAGTGAATCTATAGCTGAGAGCGAAAGTGTAGAAAATGATGAAAGTATAATTGCAAGTGAAAGCATAGTAGAAAACAAAGGTATAATAGAGAGAAAAAGTGAAGTAGCTAGTGAAAGTGAAATAGAGGTTGTAGTTGAGATAAAGATTGCCACAGAAAGTGTAATAGCTAGTGACAGTGAGATAGAAAGCACATTCGAAGAATTAGTAGCAAGTGATAGTGAAGCAATACTAGCGACTAATTCAAATTTATTATTGGGTGAAGTGAATGATTTAAATGACAAATTATTAGGAGTAGGAGATAAATATATATTACCTGCAAATTGGACAAAAGGAAGTGGCATTACTAAAAAACGTATTGATAAAATTGAGATATTATACTATGGGAAAGATGCACCTGAATGGTATAATATTTCATGGAATATTGAAGGTAGCAACGGGCTTAGAGCATATAAAAAATCGTCATACATATATATATGGGCATCAGAAGATAAAGATATTTATTTAGCGCCTGATGCTTCATATACTTTTAGCGGTGATGAAGAAGACAGGTTTTCAGTACTTACTAGTATAGATGGTCTTGATCATATTTATACTAGTGATACAACTAATATGTCACATATGTTTGACGGGGCGAGTAGTCTTTTAAGTATAGATGCTACAAATTTTGACACAAGAAATGTAACTGATACATCATACATGTTTAATGCTTGTAACAAATTGAGTTACATATATGCAACCGATCTTTTTAATGTAAGTAATGTAACAAATTCAGAGGAGATGTTTAGAGATTGTGTAAGCTTAAAATCAAAAGAGATGAATGGTGACTTTGATGAATTAGTATATGATGCAACTAAGACAGATAAAGAGAGAGCATTTTGCAAGGTTGCTTTTGACATAGACTACGGTGGTTCACTTCGTAGAAAATATAACAACAATGGATACTTTACCGATAACAACTATAGGATTACAGGCAATTGGTTTGATGGTATCACAGGTGGCAATAAAGATGATGTAAAAACAATTAGATTTGATAAGTATGATGATCCTATACCATCTGGCACAAGATACATCTTGCCAGATTCATATGGACTCGCCGTATACTATGACAACGCAACTGCTACTTTCCATCCTGATAAGGATCGACCTATTTATATGAATGGCGGAGATGATTCGCGATACTTTGCAGATTTTTATAATCTTACAAGTTTTGAAAACTTAAATTATCTAGATACAAGCCATGCTGCCACTTTCAAATATGCTTTTGCAAGTTTAAGAAGTCTTGAAACTATTGATGTGTCAAGCTTTGTTACAAACCACATAACAAGTTTATATGGTGTGTTTGAAGGTTGCACAAACTTAAAAGAAATTAATGGCATAGGCAAATGGGACACAGGTTGGGTTTGGGTTAGCTCTTTTGCTTTTAAAAACTGTAGTAGCCTTAAAGAATTAGATTTAGGAAACCTATATTATCATATATATGATACTACTGAAATGTATAATCTTTGCACAAGTCTAGCAACTATTTATGTAAACAACCGAAATTTTTCAGCTATTGCACAAAGAAGCGGCAATATGTTTAATCGTTGCGATAGTATAATTGGTGGACAAGGAAGTAGATTAACATGGGGAACTCAAACTAACTTTTGGAGTGCACAGATAGATGGTCTTTTTGGTCGGTCTGGATTTTATACTGAATATAGATTAGTTTTTAGACCAGGTTGGTATGAACCAGAAGAGAGCAACTATCCTCCTAGTGACATAACTGAGATAATTTTCCTAAACAAAGGAGATTCTGCACCTACAACTTATGACTCTACTTGGGAACTGCCAAAAAGTTTTGGGCTAGTTGCTTATCGTGTAGGCTCTAAAGTTTATATACATAGAAGTAATAATCTTGAGCTATACCTACCTACAAATATCAGGTATCTATTTAGTAATCCTGATCCAGCACTTCAGTTTACAAGTCTAGAAAAAATTGTGAATCTTACTTCACTTAATGCTATTGTAGTAGACGATGCAGATCATATGTTTGATGGTGCAAGTAGTTTAAGAGAAATAGACTTATCAAATTTCTTTACTGAAACTTTAAGAAATACTAGATACATGTTTGCTAATTGTAGTAATCTTACTACTATAAAGGCATCTAATATCTTCACTTTGGATGAAGTAGAAAGTCGCTGCGAAAACATGTTTGATGGATGTATTAGTCTTGTAGGAAAAGATTCAAGTGGTAATGAAGGAACTGGTACTTATTCTCGCTACAGTGAATCAAATCCAAAAGATACAACTTGTGCAAAGATAGAAGAGAATTATGGAGATAATCACGGATATCTTACTGATAGCAACTATACCATTAACATAGATTGGAACAAGGATATAGATGATAATGTAATAATTGATAAAGCAAATGTAACCAAAATAACTTTTAAGAAAGGTGGAGATGCACCTAGTACTTATGATAATACATATTTTATAAAAGATGGAAATGGATTAGAAGGATACATAGTAAATGGAACGGAACTAATAATTTATGCAAGAACTGGCAATAGATCAATATATCTAACAAGAAATGCTAAAAATATTTTTAAAGATACTACTTCTCTTACTACGATAGACTCATTTAAAAATGTGTCAACAGAAAAAACAGTTGATATGACAGGACTTTTCCACAACGCAAAGTCTCTTACAAGTATTGATTTAAGCAACTTTAATACTAATAGAGTTGCTAGTATGTCATATATATTCTGTGGAATGAACTCACTTACGAGTCTTGATTTAAGTAGATTTAATACGAGCCTTGTAGAAGATATGTCTCATATGTTTGATGGAGCATCTTCTCTTACAACTCTTGATGTAAGTAGCCTTGATACAAGTCATGTCACTGATATGTCATTTATGTTTAAGTCTATGACAAACTTACAAAATATAGATGTAAGTACTTTTGTTGTGTCACAAATCCCTAAACTTGAAGGTATGTTTGCCGAAATGGATTCAATAGAGTTTCTTGACTTATCAACATTTACAGGCGGACTTCCGGATGATCCTTTTAGCTTCAATAATACTTATAAAATGTTTGAGGGCTGTGATAATCTTAAAATTATAGATATCACTTATTTTAGTGCCAACTGGGGTGCAGATGCTGGATATATGTTTATAAATCTACCAGAGCTTACAACTATACACTGTAAATATAATTGGAGCGTTGCTAAGTCTGGAACATTAGTATTTTACAATTGCCCTAAACTTGTTGGAGGCGAAGGCACATCATATGCTGCCCGTGGTCAACAAGATAGAACTTATGCACGACCAGATAAATATGACGGAGATCCAAGCAGATTAGGGTATTTCACTGCACCGGTTTGTAGACTAACAAAAGGATGGTATGTTGGCTCTGGTCTTAATCCAGAGCAAATTACAAGTGTAACTATACATAGTTATGACCCGGGAACTTCAGGTCCTATTTATGACATACCTTATTCAAATGGTCTTAAAGGAAGAAAAGTTGATGGAGGAACAGATATATCTATATTCCCAATAGAATCTGGTAGAGGTATAACTTTGGGATCAAGTGCAGCATATCTTTTTAGTAGTGAAACAAACAAGTTTACATCTCTAACTAGTGTAACAGGTTTTGAGCATGTATACTCAGGAAACTTAGTTACTACTTCTCACATGTTTGATGGGGCATCAGCACTAACAAGTATTGATTTATCATCACTTAATGTAAAAAATGTTACCAACATGAGTTATATGTTTAATGGGACATCAGCACTTACAAATATCAATATGAGTAGTTTTGATGTAAAAAATGTAGGTGATATGAGTTATATGTTTAGTGCAGCTTCTTCATTGACTGAACTTGATTTTACAAATTATGATACAAGAAGTTTAATTAATACAAGTTATATGTTTAAAGGTTGCACAAATCTTGCTACTATAAAAGTAACTGATGATTTTGATATGTCTGGTGTCTTGTATAGTGAAAATATGTTTGACGCTTGTACTAATCTTTTGGGAAAGGATATTGACAGACTTGATGGAGAAGGAGAATATTCACATTATAATGACTCTAATCCAAAGGATAAAACACTTGCTATCATAGAAGAAAACTGTTATGGACATCATGGATATTTTTCTGATTATAACTATAGACTTAAGCCAGGTTGGTATTATAAAGACGGCACAATAGATGAATCTGATTCTCCAGAAAATATTAGTAAAATCATATTTGCTTCAACGAGTTCTGCAGAGCCTACTACTTATGATCATACCTGGGATATATATAATAGTAATGGTCTTAAAGGATATAGACAAGGTAACACTGTCACAATATATGCTCCTACGACAAGGACAATTTATGCAAGTAAAAACTCACTAAGATTATTTGCAAACTCAACCTATATGTCTCCTAACTTCAGCAAGAGTTTCGGTTGGAGTTGTGGCGGCGTTGAATTTGAAAACTTATATATGTTAAATACAAGTAAGGTTCAAGATTTCTTTGGTGCGTTTAAGTATGTTGAGTTTAAGCCAGGAACTGTAAGTTTTGAAACTTTTGATACAAGTAGAGTTACTAACTTCTCAAATATGTTTGGCGAAGGTCCACTTATTGTATCAAATACAGATGTTCCTAGTCCTCCAGGTGCAGAACTTTTTGGTCATAATGAAAATGTAGATTTAGATATTTCGTCTTTCAACACAAGCAGTGCATCTAACTTAACAGCAATGTTTAATAATGCCGGCTTTAAGTCTATAAAACTAAATGATAATTTAGTCAATTCAAGTGCAAGAAGTATAAAATCTATGTTTGCTTATGCATATAATATTGACAGTATAGATGTAAGTGGTTTTGATATTACATCACTTGAAGGCAATGGCATAGAATACTTATTCCTTGGTTGTAAAAAACTTGTAGAACTTAATCTTTCAACTATGGATACTCGTAGTATAGGAAGCTATGAGGGATTATTTGTAAATTGCGAAAACCTTGAAAGAATATATGTATCTACTAAGTGGAAAGAAATATCAGGTGTAAGTCATAATGTGTTTACTGGATGCTATAAACTTGCTGGTGATGCAGGAAGTACTAAGGCAAGTATAGCTGAGATCACATCAGAATATGAAAGTAATTCAGATAGATTTGCAAGAGTAGACTGTGGCATAGAGGATATTGACTATGCAGGACTATTCAGCGATAC
Source organism: Lachnospiraceae bacterium (assembly GCA_017542725.1). Next base: position 10,281 of record JAFXWR010000215.1, read on the forward strand.
TTCTTATGTTTTAAGACCAGGTTGGTATAAATATCTTAACTCAAGCCATAATTATAACACAAGAAGTTTAACATCAATTAAATTTGTACCTTATGGCGAAGCTATTATGAGTAATCCGGATTATGACTGTGAATTGCCAGATTCATTTGGACTTAGAGCTTGTAGAAAAGGTGGAAACGTAGAGATATATGGATATGAGAATAATGGTATAAGAGCTGCCGAGAATAGCAAGGCATTATTTTCTGATGTGGATAAATATGCGGAAAGCACATGGGTTAATGATTATGGTATGCGAGAAGTAACTGTTATTGAGAACTTAAATTTATTAGATACAACAAAAGTAAGAAACATGGAAGGAATGTTTGCAGGTCTTGGAAGGGTCAAAACTCTTGATTTATCTAATTTTGACACTCGTAAAGTAACAAGAATGAATTTTATGTTTTACGATATGTATTATGTAAGTTCGCTTGACTTAAGTTCATTTAATACGTCAAAAGTTGGCAATATGTATGCCATGTTTCATGGAGATGGATACCTTTCGTATCTTAATCTAAGTAGTTTTGATACATCAAATGTAATTACTATGCGTAATATGTTTTATGCAATTGCTAATAAGATAAGTTATGCACATATAATAGGTCTCAATAGATTTAATACTTCAAAAGTCAAAGATATGGCAGAGATGTTTGAATATTCTCATATATATGGTGAAGATTTAGATCTAACAAGTTTTGACACTTCTAAAGTAGAAGATATGCAATCTATGTTTGCGGCATCAGTTACTGACAACAGAGAACTAGATTTAACTAGTTTCAATGTGTCAAAAAATAGAAGATTTGATCATATGTTCCAGTGGTCAGGTTACAGAACAATTTATGCATCAGATGCATTTAGGTTAAACTATTTCGTTAATCCTTATTCAGAATACATGTTTGCTTATACCAATTACCTTGTTGGTGAAAAAGGCTTTAGAGGACAGGGTGGAGATGGTCAGCGAGCTCGTATAGATGGAGCGGACGGAATGCCAGGATATTTTACAAGAAGTAGATATGTACTCGCTCCTAATTGGTATGAAAACTTACAACATGCAAATCTTAATAATATTAAGAAGATAACTATAACTACACACGAGCAAGCACCTCCTTCATCTTATATAGAAAAAGTTAAAGCTAAAAATGGTTATGGGCTTGAAGTTTATTATTATATGGATGGAAGTGATGATGCAATACAAATACATGCACCAGAAGATAAAGCTATTCATCTTTACTATAAACCTGAATATTTATTTAGTGGTGACACTTCAGATAAAAAGTTCCAATCACTTACCACTATAGAAAATTTTGATAAAGTAGGAACATATTTAACTACAAGTACTGCGCATATGTTTGATGGCGCAAGTTCACTTCAATCTATTGACCTTACGAATCTTGATACTAGAGAAGTGACAGATATGAGCAATATGTTTGATGGTGCAAGTACTTTACAAGAAATTGATCTTATGAATTTTGAAACCGCGGCTGTAACTGATATGAGCTATATGTTTAATAATTGTTCGTCACTTACTACTATAAAAGCTACTGATGATTTTGATGTAAGCAATGTAGCTGATTCTGACGATATGTTCTATGGTTGTGTAAATCTTAGTGGTAAATCTATTAGTAGAGAAGTTATTACAAACTTTGATGCTACAAAAGTAGATAAAAGTATGGCTGTGATAGAAGAAAACAATGATTTGCATCATGGATATTTATCTGACTACAATTATGCATTTGCTGGAGACATTGACCATTGGTCAGAGACAGCTATAGGATTAGATTCAAGAAACATAACTAAACTTACATTTACACATGATGAAAAAGACATACCAACTAGCGTTGAAGCAAGTGGAACGAGAGATGAATTTAATGGTCTTATGATGTATAAGACAAATGGAACAGAAGTGGTATTGTATGCTAAGAAGAGTAGACCGATTTATACTCGTAATTCAGCAAATAATTTATTTGGCACTCATCTTAGATCACTAAATGAGGTTGTCAATATAGATATCTTAGATACTAGTAAATCGACGACTGCTGAATATATGTTTGAGAATTGGCATGCAGGAACTGTAAGCGTATGTGATTTTGAGTTTAAGAATTTAACAAGCACATATGCTATGTTTAAGGATGCACAGTTAGATAAATTTGATTTTAATGGTGTAAATTTTGAAAGTCTAGAGAATGCCAGAGCTATGTTTAGTAGACAATCAACTGGTGCATATACTCAAATAGACGAGTTTAGCATAATTGGTATAAATTTTGGAGCTAATATTAAATACGTTTCAGATATGTTTGCTGGTAGAAAAGAAATTAGAACGGTAATCTTGTCAGATGTTCTTAATGGCGTTTTAGAAGCAGATGGTATGTTTAGGGACTGCGAATTATTTGAAGAGCTCGATTTATCTGATTGGAATATAGCAAGTGTGTCTAATATGCAAGAAATTTTTAAAAACTGTACTAACTTAAAATCTATATATGTGTTAGATAAGTTTGATGTGACAAATGTAACGAGCCACACCGATATGTTCGATAATTGTGCTGTATTAGAAGGTGGATGTGGTACAAAGTATTCCGATGTAATATCTACCGATCCAAGTCATGCAAAAGACAAAACATATGCTTGTATAGATTATGGACCTGCAAGCACTGAAATGGGATACCTAACTTATAAGGTTTATCAATTTGACGAAAACTGGTATCAAGATACAACATTCCCAAGTACAGGTATAAGAGAAATTACTATACTTAGAAATGGTGAAAATCCACCTACAGATTATAGTAGTATGTGGAATATTCCTAATTCAAGAGGATTAATTGGATATAGAAAAGGTGATAATGCATACATTTATGCACCAAATAATATGGATATTTATACTGCAGCTAATGCTTCAAATTTATTTGGAACAAATCCATATCCTAAGTTTTCAAATGTTGAAAAGATTAATAATTTCGAATATGTGAATACAAGTATGACAAATGATATGTCGCATATGTTTGATTCTTGTTTTAATCTTACATCAGTTAATTTATTGTATATGAATACAAGCAGAGTAACTGATATGAGTTATATGTTTAACTATGTACAAAAAATAGACAAACTTTCACTAAATTCATTTGATACAGCAAATGTAACTAATATGTCAAATATGTTTGCAAACTGTGAAACACTTACTACAATATATGTAACAGAAAAATTTGCGACAGCATCAGTTGTTTTTGGTATTGATATGTTTAGTGCTTGTGATAAACTTGTTGGTGAGAATGGAACAACACGTGCAAAAATAGCTGAAATAGATCCAAGCCATGTTGATGATATGACTTATGCTTGTATAGATACAGATACAAGTCCGGGATATTTTACTTATAAAGATGCACCACCACCTGTACCACCAACTCCGCCGACCCCACCAACGCCACCAACCCCACCAAGACCAACACCAAGACCATATAATCCATCTAATAGTGGAGGAAGTGGCGGAGGAAGTAGTGGGAGTGGACCACTAATCGATGAGCCAATAACTATAATTAATTTGAACACTATAAAAACAGTAAAAGATTTCTTGAATGCAGACACATGTACATGGAATTATAATCCAAGAAATGACAAGTGGCAATTAGAAGGTACAGGCGTCTGGGGTAAAGCCACAGCTGTAGATGGTTTTTATGTAATACAGAGAATTGTTGAAGGTACAAATAATCCAATAACAGGAAATGTTGCTAGAAGTACATACTATTTTGATGCAGCTGGAAATATGTATAAGGGATGGATACATACTATAGATAGTAAAATATATTTCTTTGATAATTCTATGACGGTAAGAGAAGGCACGATGGCAACTGGTTGGAAACAAATCTTAGGCGATTGGTATTACTTTGGAATAGATGGAGAAATGTATATAAATACTATGACTCCTGATGGATATTTTGTAGGTGCCGATGGTAAATGGATAAATTTAAATCAATAATTTGACAAAACAATGATATAAAAAAACTTTGGCTTATGCCAAAGTTTTTTTGTGAAATCAAAGTTTCGTCACTATATGGGGTGACAGAATGTCATTCCCTATGGTTTTTCTTTTAAGTTGGTAAATGCAGTAGAGAGCATTAATTTAATTCTATTTAACTGATTTACTTCTGATGCCCCAGGGTCGTAGTCTATAGCCACGATATTTGCATCTTTAAAGTCTTTTTTGAGTTCTTTTATAACACCTTTTCCAACTATGTGATTAGGTAGGCAGCCGAATGGCTGAGTGCAAACAATATTTGGCACACCAGTTTCTATTAGTTCAAGCATTTCTCCAGTTAGGAACCAACCTTCTCCAGTTTGATTTCCGATTGATACATATTTTTTTGCCATATGAGCAAGATTTCTTATGTGAGCCTGTTCACTAAAGTGTTTTGAATTTCTGAGTGCTTTTCTTGCCGCATTTCTTATAAACTCTATAAATGATATACCGATGTTTGATACAATCTTTGAAGCTGCTTCAAATCCAAGATATTTTGATTTGAAGTTTGCATTGTAGAGAGAGTAGAGCATAAAGTCCATAAGGTCTGGCATAACTGCCTCAGCGCCTTCTTTTTCGAGAAGTTCAACTATATTGTTATTTGCGAGACTTGAGAACTTAACCAAGATTTCTCCGACGATGCCAATTCTTGGTTTTTTAATATTAAGTCTTTCTATATTATCAAAATCTTTTACAATATCTCTACACATTTTTTGGAATGTAAAGAATGAAACTTTCCTTTTGGTTAAAAATTCAGTGCACTTCTTTTTCCATTCACTATGTAGTTTATTTGTTTCGCCAGGATTTTTTTCATAAGGTCTTGTTGCATATACAACTCTCATGAAGATATCGCCAAATATTATAGCATAGCATATTTTCATAATCATTAAGAGATTGTAGGTGAGGCCAGGATTTTTTTCCATACCGTTGTAATTAATAGAAACGACTGGAATTTGTTCCATGTGTGCTTTTCTAAGTGCACGGCGAATGAATCCTACATAATTTGACGCACGACAGCCTCCACCTGTTTGGGTCATCATAATTGCAACGTGATTTAAGTCGAGTGATTTATTATTGATGAGCTCATCCATTATTTGACCGACAACTATTAGAGATGGGTAGCAGGCATCATTGTTAACAAATTTAAGACCCATATCTATAACATTTCTATTGTTATTTTGTAAAATTTTAATTTTATATCCACAAGAGTTGACTGCAGGCTCCAACAAATCAAAATGAATAGGACTCATATTCGGAGCTAAGATAGTATGAGTCTTTCTCATTTCTTCAGTAAATACTACACGATTGTAATTTGATGGCATTATAACTCTTGTCTTATCTTTTCTTATGTTAATTGCTGAGATAAGAGAACGAATACGGATACGGGCTGCACCTATGTTATTTACCTCGTCAATTTTTAGAAGAGTATAAATCTTTGATGAGCCAGAAAGTATGTCTGCAACTTGGTCAGTGGTTACGGCATCAAGGCCACAGCCAAATGAATTGAGTTGAATCAAGTCTAAATCATCTCTACCTTTCACAAGATTTGCGCAGGCGTAAAGTCGACTATGATACATCCATTGGTCTGTAACTATAGTAGGTCTTTCTATCTGACCGAGGTGAGACACAGAGTCTTCGGTTAAAACTGCATAGCCATAGTTTTGAATTAAATCAGGTATGCCATGGTGAACTTCGCTATCAACATGATATGGACGACCGGCTAGTATTATGCCATGACCTTTATTATCTTTTATCCACTTGATGGTTTCTTCACCTTTAACTCTTAAGTCATTTCTCGATTTTTCTAACTCATCCCAGGCGACATCACAGGCATGGTCTATGTCAGATATTTTTATGTCATCAGGGAAATAGTTTAGATTTTTAATTGCTTTTTCGAGCGAACCTGTCAGTGAATCTTTGTCAGTGAAAGGTAAGAATGGATTATAAAATTTAATTTTCTTTAAATGCAAATTTTCAACATTATTTTTTATATTCTCTGCATAAGATGTAACCATCGGACAGTTGTAGTGATTTTGCGCGCCTTCAATTTCCTTTCTTTCAAAAGGAACGCAAGGCATGAAAATGAAGTTAGCTCCATTTTCAATAAGCCATTCTATGTGTCCGTGCACAAGTTTTGCAGGGTAGCATTCTGACTCTGATGGTATAGACTCTATACCCATCTCATAAATTTTTCTACTAGAGATAGGAGATAATAGAACTGAGTAACCAAGTTCTTTAAAGAAGACTGCCCAGAATGGGAAATTCTCATACATATTGAGAACTCTTGGTATGCCAATTATTCCATGAGGTGCTTTGTCAATTGGAAGAGGCTCGTAGTCAAACATTCTATTAGCCTTGTATTCAAAAAGATTTGGAACTTTGTTTTCTTTCTTCTCAAGACCGAGACCTCTTTCACATCTATTACCTGAGACAAATCGTCTTGTAAATTTACCATCGCTATCAGCAAATGCATTGACAGTGAGAACGCAGTTATTTAGACATTTACCACACCTTGCAATGGTGGTCTTATACTCAAGGCTTACAATATCATCAAGTGAAAGCATAGAAGAAGTGAACTTTCCTTCTTTCTCAAGTGTGAGATAGTATCTTTCTTTTGCTATAAGAGCAGCACCGAAGGCACCCATGATGCCGGCGATGTCTGGACGGACTACAGTTCTACCAGTTATCTTCTCAAGTGCGCGAAGAACTGAGTCGTTGTAGAATGTACCACCTTGTACTACTATGTTGTCGCCAAGAAGTTGTGGGTCAGTGATTTTAATAACTTTATATAATGCATTTTTTATCACTGAATATGATAAACCAGCACTAATGTCTGAAACTGTAGCACCTTCTTTTTGAGCCTGCTTTACGTTTGAATTCATAAACACAGTACATCTAGTGCCTAGGTCTATAGGATTTTTTGAAAATAGAGCAACTTTTGCAAATTCTTTAACTTGATATCCAAGACTTTTTGCAAATGTCTCTATGAAAGAACCACAGCCTGATGAGCAAGCTTCATTTAATAAAACATTGTCTACATAGCCATCTTTGATTTTTATGTACTTCATATCTTGACCGCCGATGTCAAGTATGGCATCGACATTTGGATTGAAGAAAGTAGCTCCATAGTAGTGAGCTATAGTTTCTACTTCGCCGTAGTCAAGACAAAATGCAGATTTTAAAAGTTGCTCACCATAGCCAGTAGAGCAGCTTGCAGCAATTTTGCAATTCTTAGGAAGCAAGTCTTTTAAATTTTTAATTGCCCTTTTTGCCGTATCTATAGTAGAGCCATTGTTGTTGTCATAGAAACTATGCAGTAGTTTTCCATCTTTTGATATGAGAGCAAATTTTGTAGTGGTTGAACCTGCGTCTATACCAAGGAAACATTCGCCCTCGTAATCTTTTATGTCCATCTTGCCAACTGTAGCAAGTGAATGTCGATATTTGAAATCTTCGTATTCTTTGTCATCATTAAATAATGGTTCGAGTCTTTTTATCTCTGTGTTTAATTTGATTCCAGCCTCAAGTTTTGCAATCAAATCAGAGAGTGATAAAATAGTTTCTTCTTTCAAATCGCAGAGGCAGCAACCTATTGCTGCATAGAGATGCGAGTTGTCGGGATTTATAATTGTCTCATCAGTGAGCTTAAGAGTTCTTATAAATGCATTTCTTAGTTCTGATAAATAATGAAGTGGTCCGCCAAGAAATGCTACATGACCCTTTATGGGTTTGCCACAAGCAAGACCTGAGATAGTTTGATTAACTACAGCTTGGAAAATAGATGCAGCGAGATCTTCCTTGGTTGCACCTTCATTTATCAAAGGCTGAATATCTGATTTTGCAAATACACCACATCTTGCTGCTATAGGATAGAGCATTTTATAATTTTTTGCATATTCGTTTAATCCTTCGGAATCGGTTTTTAAGAGTGAAGCCATCTGGTCTATAAATGAGCCAGTTCCTCCAGCACAAATTCCATTCATTCTTTGGTCAACAGATGAACCATCAAAATAAATTATTTTTGCATCTTCGCCGCCAAGCTCAACTGCTACATCACATTTACCATTTAAAGTTTTTAGTGATGTAGACACGGCTATAACTTCCTGCGTGAAGTTGACGCCAAGTGCATTTGAAAGAGAAAGACCACCAGAGCCTGTGATACAGGTATTGACATCTATGTCGCCGAGTTTTGCCTGGGCATTTTTAAGAAGCCCTGCGAGACAATTTTGAATGTTTGCAAGGTGTCTTTGGTACTCTCCATATAAAATTTGATTTTTTTCATCGGTAATTACAACTTTTACTGTTGTACTGCCGATATCTATTCCTAATCTATACATATTATAATATTATAGCATTTTTACAAAATATATGCTACAATATAGTCGCAGCGGCACCTGTCAGAAAGGTGTATGTATTCAAAAGTATTGTGCGAAACTATAAGGGGTATTAACGGAGTACTCACTTATGTAGAAGCCGATAGCAGCAATGGTTTACCCAATTTCTCTATGGTTGGAAACCTTGCTGGATCTGTAAAAGAAGCGGGCGATCGAGTCCGCACAGCTCTAAAAAATTCTAATATTGAAATCCCAGCAAAGAAAGTAACAATTAATATTGCCCCAGCCGACATAAGGAAAGATGGGACTGCTTTTGATTTGCCTATAGCAGTCGCGATACTCAAATCACTTGAAATGATTAAACCAGCTGTTTGTGATTTGATTGAAGAGTATGCCTTTATAGGTGAACTGAATTTGAGTGGAGAAATTGTAGGTGTGAAAGGAATGCTCTCTATGGTTTCTGGTCTCAAAGAACAAGGCATAAGAGGAGTTGTGGTCCCGAGAGAAAATGAGCAAGAGGCACTTGTAGTTGATGGTATCGACATAGTATCGGTAGAAAGCTTGAATGAATTGTTGTGTCTTTTAGAAAGCGAAGAGACATTTACAAATTACAAAAGACCGAGATTTGAAGAGATTAAAGAAGTTGACAATTATTATTTGGATTTTTCTGATGTAAGTGGTCAGGCATTTTTGAAAAGAGCTTGTGAAGTTGCAGTCGCAGGTTTCCATAATATAATCATTTCCGGTTCGGCAGGTACAGGCAAGACAATGATTGCCAAAAGAATACCGACAATTATGCCAAAACTTTCTATTGATGAGGCTATAGAGATTACAAAAGTTTATTCTGTGGCTGGTGAACTTAGAAATAAAACTCTTATGACAGTGAGACCTTTTAGAAATCCTCATCATTCAATTTCCATCACAAGTTTGATTGGTGGAGGCATCTATCCTCGTCCTGGGGAAATATCACTCGCTTCAAATGGTGTCTTATTTCTTGATGAGCTGCCGCATTTCTCAAAGATGGCTATAGAAACTTTGAGAGAGCCACTTGAAGAAAAAGCGATAACAATATCAAGACTTCAAGGTTCGTATTCCTATCCGGCAAATTTCATGCTTGTAGCGGCTATGAACAAAGTAATGGCTTGCTTGATACCGTATCTAAAAATTCCTTTGATTATTGGGGATTTCATTTTTGCTGTGTCAGCATACTTTTCAATTTTTTTTATTTTAAATGTTCATAGGGTTGCAGTAGGGGTTGCAACAGGGTTGCACTTTGGGGTTGCAGTAGGGGTTGCAACAGGGTTGCACTTTGGGGTTGCAGTAGGGTTGCAAGGGTTGCACGATTTTTAGGGTAATGTGGTAAATTGTACTTTGTAAATTGTACTTTTTGAAAATTATTGACAAATCAAGACATATTAAGTATAATTAAATATCAAATAGATGTTGCTACTCGACATGCAACTAAAAGATTGTTGAGTTCAAATAGTTGTCGCTACTCGACATGCGACTAACAAGTGGTCGAGTTCAAATTGTGGAGCTCTGACCTAACGGGAGGAGCTCTTTTTATGGATAAAGGCTGTTTTTATTTCATAAAAAATGAATATTTTGAAGAATTTAAAGACCCATTTCTTATGACTAATAAAGAAAGAGTTGGAGAAGAAACGCATAATAGACCATGTTTTTATGCATTTTATGAAGAAAAAACAAAACTATTTTGGATGATACCTTTTTCATCAAAAGTAGATAAATTTAAGAAAATATATAATGATAAAATTTCTAAATATAAAGTTTGTGATACTATAATGTTTGGGAATGTATTAGGACATGAAAAAGCATTCTTGCTGCAAAATATGTGTCCGATAATCGACAAGTATATATTAAATGAATACAGGGATATTAATAATATTCCAGTAAGAGTTGAAGAAATATTTGAAAAAGAATTAATAAGTAAAGCTAAGAAAGTATTAACTTTATATAGAAAAGGGATAAAAATAATATTTCCTAATGTACAAATTATTGAAAATAAATTAGTAAAATTGCTTTGATTATTATAACTAATAATAATTACCTGGAGGCGATATGGGATATGAATTAAAGGAGTATCACCATGATATTAAAAAAGAAGATTTAATAAAAGATTTATGTCAAGTATCAAAAAAGTTAAATGAAAAATATATCTCGCAGTCTTTGTATGCTAAGTTTGGCAAGTATTCTTTAATGCCATATAGGCGTATATTTGGTTCGTGGGAGAATGCATTAATTGAAGCGGGGCTAAAATCAAAAAGAGAAAATAATGAATTTAATAAGATTGATGATAAAGCAATTATTAGTGATATAAAAAGAGTTGCATTAGAATTGGACAAACAAAGTATATCCACACAAGATTATAAGGGTTATGGTAATTATTCTATACAAACAGTATTGAAAAGATTTTGTTCGTGGAGAAATGCATGTAATTTGGCAAAGCTGAAACCTACTAATTATAAAATAGTGTCAGATGAGGATTTATTTAATGAAATTATAAGATTGTGGGAATTAAAAGGGTCACAACCTACTACAACAGATATTAGACAACAGAAATCTATTTATAGTTTAAATACATATGCGAGACATTTTGGTGGATTTAGAAATGCGTTATCAGAGTTTATCAAATATGTTAATGCTGATGAAAAAACTATTTCTAATTACATAAGAAATAACAATAAAAATATAGCTAATAAAGGTAAAGAAAAAGTACTGATAGATGAGAAACAAAGCATTAAGCATAAAACCCCTAGAGAAATTAATTTACGATTGAGATATAAAGTTTTGTTAAGAGATAATTTTAAGTGTAGAATCTGTGGAGCTTCACCTTCTAATGATTCTTCAATTAAATTACACATTGATCATATAATACCTTGGTCAAAAGGCGGAGAAACCACAATTGAAAATTTACAAACACTATGTTCGAAATGTAATCTTGGGAAAAGTGAAATAAGTTAATTATTATTAAATAATATTTTATAGCAAGGAAATAATTTTTATAAAAAGTAATAGAATTGAATCGTTTTTAGGATGGAAAGCAAAGTTAAATGCAAATGTAAGAAGTGTGTAACGGAGGATCGAAAAATGACAAACTGCGCAATCGTAGGAATTAACTGGGGTGACGAAGGCAAAGGCCGTATGGTCGATCTGCTCACTGAAGATTATGATGTGGTCGTTCGTTTTCAGGGCGGCGGCAAGCTCCGCATGATACAGAACGGCGGTCTGGCCGCAGGCGGTAAAAAGATATTCTTCAAGCTACTCCGGCTCGGCAAGCTGGACAAACTTTTCACTCATCAGATAATCAAGGGAAACTTCCCGTTCCCA